>DITG01000056.1 GCA_002422045.1 Acholeplasmataceae bacterium UBA6190 | reverse complement strand
GTGTGAACACACCTAAGCGTACATACCTATTTGGTGTGTAGTCGTTTAAAATAAGGCGAGAAATCGCTAAGAGAATCATCACTCATTTGATAAAGGGTGATTGATCACCTTTTTGTTCTGTTAAGATAGATACAAATGATTCTTTAGACCAAACCAACTGTTGAAATGAGAGCTAAGAAGTGAAAACGTTACAGACACTGGCAATTTATGCTTTACTGACAATTCTCGATGGGATCATCATGATCGCGATGTTTTTTCTGATACTTGAAGTCATCAGTGGTGTCACTGGAGCACCCTTGATTCATTTATTGCTGATTCTTTCCATCATCATTGCTTCATCGATAGTGATTCAATTCATACCCACACAATTTGCCAATCGGTTTCTCATGATATCCAACCAATCTGTGATGGGGATGAGATATACCTATGTCATCCCTTATGCCATGTTGATGTTTATGTTGGCACGTTCAACGGGTTCCTATCTTGTTCTTTCTACGATTGTTATCGTACCTTTTATTGCTTATCTGAAGCTGACGAAATCCAATGTATTTGAACCGGAAAACAAGCGTCACATCACCCATCATGTGTTTCTAAGCTCACTCATCTTTTTCTTATCACTCATCCTTATTCTTTTGAGTGCATTTATACGCTAATTTATGATATCATCATCTATAAAGGAGGTGCTCGCATGACCAAGAAAAAAATCATTCTCATCTTGTTAATACTCAATATCGTGTTCAGTGCGGGCATGACATTTGCCTATTGGGCATCGTCAATCCTAGGCAATTCACAACCAGGGACCGGAACTGTTGATATCGGTGATTGGGGAACACCCATTTTTACAACCACTGAGTTTTATGACTTTGTCAATCGGACCACCAGTGTTTCGACAGAAAAATATTACCTTGCCAACAATTTGGATTTTTCCAGTTATACGTGGACGCCTATTGCAGCGACCCGTATTTTCAGAGGAACTTTGAATGGCAATGGGAAAAGCATTTCGAATCTGACCATCGACTATAATTCAAGTTCAATTGCATATTCGGGCATATTCCCGAGATTAGATGGTGCAACCATCACCAATCTGACACTGGATAATATTCAAATCATCTCGTATCTATCAACAACAACCCGCGTGGCCGGATTAATCGCTGGCGATGCATATAACGGTAATACTGTGAACTTATCCATGATTACCGTGAACGACTCAGGTGTACAAGGCAGAAGCAACAACGGCGTTGGGGGTTTGATTGGATTCATTACGGGGACCAATACAACGGTGATCATGAATAACATCAAAGCAACCAATCTCAAGGCGTTTAACATCAATACAAGCGCAGGCGGCCTGATTGGAAATGTCGCAGGTAATGCTCGTCTAGAAATGTATGACATTGATTTTCAAGGTGAAGCCTATTCATACAATGGAACATCCAATGTCGGTGGCTTGGTTGGGTATGCGTTATCCAACAGTTATGTCACCATTGAACGGGCAATCATTGAAGCAAGTTTCCAAAACACACAAGTGGTAGCAGCACCATATACCAATCTCTATTCTGCGCGTTATTTGGGTGGTGTCTTTGGCAGACATGCCACTGCAACCGCAAGAACATTGCTCACTGATGTCTTTTATACAGGTAATCTATTTCCTTCGACGGATACCAGACGACTGGATGTCGGAACAGTCTCTGGCCTTGATTCAACTCAAGCGACACTGACTAGGATTTTCTACTCCAGAGTTGGATTTCGAGCAACCGGTGGTGTGTTGTCATACACAGTCACTGGATGGACGGGTCAAATGTCAACAGTGGTGCCACCGAATAACTCAACAGCACCGACCAATACCTGGTGGAATACCTTCTATAGCAATTTTGACAGTCTCATCTGGGCTCAAGACGGTTCTGGCAGACCTTACCTCATCAGATAAAAATATCGGGAACTCATCATGAGTTCCCGTTTTCATTGTTCAACATGAAAATAAATTCTTTGGTTCAACAAATCTACAATATATCGTTTTTCATCATCGACAATCAAGGGTATGTGATGGTTCGATAGTCTTCTTAAAAGGTTTGGGTATTGTTCCTTGGGTACGTAGAGTACATAAGATTTCAATCCAACCTGTTTTTCTTTGGGTAGTGGTGCTGGACCGTTCCAGATGTTTAATCCCAAATGATGATGATATCCCTGATCCGAAATGAAGAGTGCAGACTTCATGAAGTTAAGAACTGGTTTGAATCCGAGTACGTCACAGTAAAAGACTTCAGCTTCTTTCAATTCTTTCACATGGAAATGCATGTGTCCAATCTGGGTGTCAGGGTGCATCGACAAAGCGGGTTCAGTCGGCAGATGGCGCATGACATCCAAGATATCCATCTGTTTCGTATACATGGTCAACTGACCGTTTTCCAACGGCCAATCTTTTGAATCGCGGTCACAATAGATCTCAATACCATTCCCATCGGGGTCATCCAAATAGAGAGCTTCAGAGACGCCATGGTCGGATGCTCCCGTAACAGGGTATTTTTTGGTCTTGAGTCTGTAGATGACCTCTGCCAGTTGAGTTCTACCGGGGACAAGATAAGCAATGTGATAGAGTCCCAGTGTCAAATCGAATGGCAATGCTGCACGATGTTCGATCAGTTGTAAAATCACTTGATGATCATTTGCTCCGAATGAAGCCTTTCCGGATTCGTTTTCAATCAGGCGAAAACCGAGGATATCTCGATAAAACTCAATAGATCTTTTCAAGTCACGAATGAGCAGTGTGGCACTTTGGATGTGCATGGATTTTGAATCATGGTACATAGACATGTCATCACCTCTTAACTTCATTCTATAATGGTTTTAAAAAAAGAGTGATAAAACCACCCCAAAAATGCCAAAAACACGCATATAATGATCAAAAACTATCGTTTTGTAGGAATTAAGTTCATTTTGACACATGATTTTCCATATTCAGGGTTTTGTAACATTTGGGTTGTCTTGATTGCCAATCCATGATAAAATACACGTAGTCCATGTTTTTAACTGGACATCGTGAGGTCAAATGATCATTTCAAGAACCAAAAAACACATCATTGTCTTCTTGCTTGTCATCAACATGCTGTTTTCCACAGGCATGTCTTTTGCCTATTGGGCATCCAGTTTATCAGGCAATCAGAATACTGGCGACGGAGAACTCACGCTTGGTGATTGGTATGACGGCATCCCTATTTTTACAACAGAAGAATTCATCAACGTCATCACAACACCCAACAACACCAACACGTATGTACTCGCAAGAGACTTAGATTTTCAAAACATCACACCACCCGAATGGACACAAACGAAAGATATCATTTTCCAAGGTTCTTTAGATGGCAATGACAAAACCATATCGAATGTCAGTTTGACAGACTATCGAGGTATCTTCGGTATCTTAGATGGAGCAACCATCCGTAATCTCACGCTTGATGGCGTGAATATCAATTACACACTGACAGATAATTACACGGTTGGTATTCTTGCAGGCAGAATGCAAGGTACAGGGAACGTGATCGAAAACATCAGAATTAGGAATTCCAGTGTGACCAATACGATTTTATCAGGTGGCGTCATCGGATTCGCATCACCTGCGTCAGGCACTGGCACAGCCACAATGTCCAATATCAAAGTTCAAAATACATCCATTACTGGAGCTTTTGCAAATGCGGCATACGGTACAGGTGGCATCATCGGTACAGTCAACGCATTCAATATCTCCTTATCTGACATCTATGTCGAAGCAACCATCACATCGAATGCCATCAGTTCGGTCGGCGGCATCATCGGTGCATCCTTAGCCGGATCAACGATATCTGTGACTCGAGCCGTTGTTTTTGCAAATAGCAGATTCCGTGCATGGTCAAGTGATGCCAACGTCTTTGTGGGAGGTGTCATCGGCAGAAACCAAGGATCAATTTCAATCAGTGACTTCATGCTCACGGGACAACTCGATGGATTTGTCACCAACCCCAACAACAATAATTACACCATGCGTGCAGGTGTGACAGTTGGTGTCGGTAACGCACCTACAACGCAAACCAATGTCAGAAGTTCCCAAATCACATTATATAGACGCGCAAACAATCCCGCAGTCTTAATCAATTCACAGACACTCTATGAAAAAATGACTGGACAGAAACCAGCATATTCAACAACGGTTTACATTCAAAGTCGTTCTACGACCATGACCAATGCGTGGTGGACAACCAATTACTCAGCCATCACATCGTCATCGCTTTGGTCATACAATGCAACAACCCGATTATACGAATTAAACAACTAGAGATACCTGAATGGGTATCTTTTTGTTATGATGGACATAGGAGGATATGACATGAGACTACTGGGTAACATCATTTGGTTCATTTTCGGAGGGCTGATTGCAGCGCTTTTATGGTTTATTTTGGGTATATTGTTATCGATGACCATCATCGGTATTCCACTCGGACAACAATGCTTCAAGTTTGCAGGTCTTGTCTTGTTTCCCTTTGGGAAAGAAGTCGACATCAATTTCGACAAACATCCGATTGCAAACATTTTATGGCTCGTGTTTGTCGGTTGGGAAATGGCACTCGGCTATCTGGGTATTGGTCTTTTTTTCATGATTACAATCATTGGTATTCCCTTTGGAATTCAGTGGCTTAAACTCACCAAACTGGCACTTTTACCGTTCGGCGCTAAAATCCGTTAAAACAAAGTTTGTTGTTGACAAAGCATGCCCTTAATGATAGAATGATATCGCGTGTGAAAGCACACCATAGTGGAAGAAGTCGATTCATACCACATACTTATGTAAAGAAGGAGGTTGTGTCTCATGGCAAAGAAAGTTGTCAAAGTTGTCAAATTGCAAATTGCAGCAGGTAAGGCGAATCCAGCTCCACCCGTAGGTCCAGCACTCGGTCAGGCGCAGGTCAATATTCCCGCATTCTGTTCTCAATTCAATGAAGCAACCAAAGATCAGGTGGGATTTGTCGTACCTGTCATCATCTCAGTTTATGATGATCGTACGTTCACGTTTGTGACGAAAACGCCACCAGCAAGTGACTTACTGAAGAAGGCAGCAAATATCAAATCCGGTTCCAAAAATGCGAAGAAGGATAAGGTTGCTTCCATCACGACTGCTCAGTTAAGAGAAATTGCAACAAGAAAGATGCCCGACTTAAATGCGTACACTGTCGAAGCAGCAATGAAAATCGTCGAAGGTACTGCACGTAATATGGGAATCACCGTTGTAGACTAATTTAGATGCTAGCTATCTAAATTGTGGGAGGATATCCCGCTAGACCACATTTTAGGAGGAAGAATATGAAAAGAGGAAAGAAATACCTTGA
>DITG01000079.1 GCA_002422045.1 Acholeplasmataceae bacterium UBA6190 | reverse complement strand
ATATCGGTCAAGAAGACATCAAGGAGATGCTTGATGTCTATATTAAGGCTGCACTCAAGCGCAAGGAAGCGCTTGACCATATTTTGCTTTATGGACCTCCCGGTTTAGGGAAAACCACACTTGCACAAATCATCGCCAATGAACTTGGCGTCCAAATCAAAATCACATCTGGTCCAGCAATTGAACGGAGTGGCGATCTTGCCGCTGTGCTTAGTTCTTTATCGCCTGGGGATGTACTTTTCATCGATGAAATCCACAGACTACCTCGATTTGTGGAAGAAGTCTTATATTCGGCCATGGAAGATTATGTCTTGGATATCGTGATCGGAAAAGATCATGAATCCAGATCGATTAGAATCGACTTACCACCCTTCACACTGATCGGTGCGACCACGCGTTTTGGCGATCTTTCCGCACCTCTAAGAGAACGATTTGGTGTCGTTTTGAGATTATCGTATTACACGGTTGATGATTTGATGAAAATTGTCAGACGAACTGCCAAAGTTTATGAAAGTGCAATTGCTGAAGATGCTGTCGTTGCACTCGCCAAACGTTCCAGAGGAACCCCTAGAATCGCGAACCGTCTATTCAGACGGGTCAGAGACTTTGCGGAAATCATTGGTGACGGTACCGTCACTGAAAAGATCACCAACCATGCACTCACCAAACTTGGGATTGACTTTAACGGTCTTGACCATACGGATTATCGCTATTTAAGAGCCATCATCGAACGGTTTAACGGCGGACCTGTCGGTATCGAATCGATTGCTGCAACCATTTCAGAAGAAATCGTCACAGTCGAAGATGTCTATGAGCCCTATCTGCTCATGGAAGGTTATATCAAACGGACAGCCAGAGGTAGAGTCGCTACCCAAAAGGCGTATGAATCGCTTGGAATCAAATATTATAAAGGACTTTTTGACGATGAAAGTAAGTGACTTCGATTTTGATTTACCCAAAGAACTGATTGCACAACACCCCTCAGAAAAACGTGACCATTCGAGACTGATGATTGTGAACAGAAAAGATCAAACCATCGGTCACCAGCATTTTTATGACATCACCCATGAACTCACTTCAAATGACGTCTTGGTGATCAACGATTCCAAAGTCATCCCTGCTAGACTCTTGGGCATTAAAAAAGAAACCGATGCGATGATCGAAGTCTTACTGCTCAAGGAAGTCGAACCCAATCTCTGGGAAGCGATGACCAAACCTGCAAAACGTGTCAAGATTGGCACGAGAATCCAGTTTGGAGACTTGCTTGAAGCAGAATGCGTTTCAATCCATGACGAAGGCATCAGACATTTCAAGATGCATTACAAAGGGCTATTCATCGAGATATTGGAACAATTGGGCTCAATGCCTTTGCCACCCTATATCACTGAACAATTGAAAGAAAAAGACCGTTATCAAACCGTTTATGCCAAAGATCCAGGCAGTGCTGCGGCACCGACAGCAGGTCTCCATTTCACGAAAGAATTACTATCAAAGATTGAAAACATGGGTGTCGAAATCATTCCGATCACGCTTCATGTCGGACTTGGAACATTCAAGCCTGTCCAGGTAGCAGATGTGGTCTCTCACCACATGCATGAGGAGACATATACGATGTCTTTAAAAAGTGCTGAAAGACTCAATTTGGCAAAGGCAAACGGGAAATCGATTGTCTGTGTCGGCACGACTTCACTGCGTACTTTGGAAAGCAATCATCAGGGCAAATTTTTTGCCGGAACCTTTGATACCTCGATCTTCATCTATCCTGGCTATACATTCAAGGCTTGTGACAAACTGATCACAAATTTCCATTTGCCCAAGTCGACACTCATCATGCTAGTGAGTGCACTCGCTGGAAAAGATCTCATCATGAAGGCATATCATACTGCCATCGAAGAACGGTACCGGTTTTTCTCCTTTGGAGACGCAATGTTGATAAAATGATTGAAAAAACTTGATTTTATCGCTATAATCTATCTAGGTGGAGGGTTTACTTCAATGATACTGAATTATGACTTGATTATCGTGATCATCGGGGCAATACTATTGATTTTGGGTTTCATGATGTTATCCAAGCGGATCACCAAAAAGAAACATGGCAATCCATCTCAAGCTTTATCTGTTGATTTTCTTGAAACACTGATCAAAGCTGTCGGAACCACATCCAACATCAAGTCGGTTTCATCTGAACACCAGCGTATCAAACTGATTGTCTTTGATCTTAGAGTCGTTTCAGGCGATTTATTGAAGCAACTTGGAACACCTGCCTTCTTGAAAGGCAAAGAACTCACACTCCTCGTGAAACATCACACCAAAGATGTCATCGATTATATCAACACCTTAAAAAGAGAGGGAAACTAAATGGAACAATTATTCTTAATCACTTCCGAATACGGCATACATGCCAGACCTGCAACGAGACTTGTCAACCTCGCGATGACATTTCATGCTGAAATAGATTTGTCAGCCATGGGAAAAACTGTCAATTTGAAGTCCATCATGGGTCTGATGTCCCTTGGCATTTACAAAGGTGAGATCGTCAAGATTTCAGTCAGTGGCAGTGATGCTGAAAAAGCATTGATCGCGATCGCAGATTTCATCATCACAGAAAATCTTGGCAAACTTGCATAACAACATTCATCAAAGCGGTCATCGGTACCGCTTGATGTTTTTTAAGGTTAGAACATGAGACAACGCAAAGTCAAACTCGCAACTGAATCCAACTTAAGTGAACAAGGCGTTCATATCGCTCTTGAGTTCATTCCAATCGATGAGCGGCCTGTTTACCTAGAAATCGGCAGTGGAAAAGGACAATTCATCACCAGCATGGCCAAAGATTTTCCAAAAATTCATTTTGTAGCTTTGGAAGTGAACATCGATGTTTGTTTCAGAATTCTTGAAAAGAAGATTGCTGACAACATTGAAAATCTGACGATCATCTTGGGCGATGCGATGCATCTTTTGAGTTATTTCCATCCTCATGCTATCGATGCCATTTATCTCAATTTCTCTGATCCTTGGCCAAAAGCCAAGCATCATAAAAGAAGATTGACTTCGGATCTCTTTTTGGATATCTACCGAGAAATCTTGAAACCACATGGCTTTATCCAGTTTAGAACCGACCACGCATCATTTTTTGAAGATTCCATCACATACATGTCACTTTATTTTGAAGTGGTTGACATCACCAAAGATTTACCAGAAACCCGATATATGACCGAATACGAAGTCAAAAAACGGACGTTAGGTCCGATCTATCAATGCACAGGAAAGGTTGATCATCATGCTAAATCCCATTTATAAGGACTTATTCAACATTGCAGGCACAAGCGGACATGAAAAAAATGTCCGTGCTTACTTAAGAGCATTCATGGAAAAATACCCGAACTACACCATTGAAACCGATCGATTGGGATCGATTTTCGCTGTCAAGAAAGCCAAATCAAGCCACGCTCCGGTCGTCATGGTCGCAGGACACATGGATGAAGTCGGACTGATGGTTGTCGGAATCACAGAA
>DITG01000013.1 GCA_002422045.1 Acholeplasmataceae bacterium UBA6190 | reverse complement strand
TGGGATCAATATTTCATGGGTGTTGCCAAGTTGTCCGCACTGCGTAGCAAAGATCCATCGACTCAAGTTGGTGCGTGTATCATCAATTTAGATCGCCGGATTGTCGGTATCGGATATAACGGTCTGCCGAGAGGCTGTGAAGACCGTGATTTTCCATGGGGTAATCAAGGTGAATATACGGAAACCAAGTATCCTTATGTCGTCCATGCAGAAGCCAACGCCATTTTGAACGCAACCCAAAATCTGAAAGGTTCATCGATCTACGTGACGCTTTTCCCCTGCAACGAATGTACCAAATTGATCATCCAATCAGGGATCAAGGAAATCGTCTTTGAAAGCAATAAATATCAAGACTCGAAAGAACATGCTGCTGCAATCAAGATGCTCAAGGCTGCCAATGTGACCTACAGACAGATCAAGGTGGGTGAGCTCAGTTATGTTGAAACTACTTAAGCAGTACCAAAAACTCATCATTGTCCTCATATTGCCTTATCTTTATCTGATGATGGTGCTCATTGTTCCGACATCTTATAGTGTAACTGCGCCAGGAAATCTGACACCAGTCGAGCAGTTTATTCAAATCGATGGCATAGAGCCCGTCGGTGATTTCAATACGATTTATGTGTATTCATACGATCCGATCACCGCTTTTCAATATTTCATGCTCTTCAATGATCAGACGATGGATGTCTATCTGACCACTGACCGAGAAAAGGATATGAATTTATCCGATGAATATCAGTCAGGACAACTCTCGAAACTGGTTTCAATGAAAACCTCACTGATCGTCGCTTATGAACTTGCCAATGATCAAGATCCTTCAATCATGATCGATTATCTATATCGAGGACTTTATGTCTACATGAGGCCTTCGAGAATGACTGATTTGAAGATCGGTGATGAGGTTGTGAGTATCAATGGCGAAAACTATGCTGATCACACGCATGAAACATTTTTAGCATTGACACAGAGTGACCAATACACACTCACCGTGAAGAGAACAACAGGTGACAATACCACCTATCATACGATCCTTTATGTCAGACAAGAGGGCGAATTGTCGTTAAGATTTTTGAGAAATGATGAGATTTTGTCTGCTCAACCCCAATTTCAACTGCCGGGTAAAAACAATATGGTCGGTGGTCCAAGTGGTGGGATGATGCAAACCCTAAGTCTTTATGCAAGTTTACTGAAACTAAACATTGAAGGCGTCAAGATTGCAGGAACAGGAACGATTCAGATGGGTGGAATCATCGGCCCTATCGGCGGAATCAGGCAGAAAATCTACACAGCAAACTACCAAAAAGTGGATGTTTTCTTCATCCCAGCAGTGCATCAACAGGCCATTTCTGACATCAATATAGACTTTGAGTTGGTCGTGGTAACGACGACAGAAGAGGCGGTAAATTGGCTCCATGAAAACTTTAATTGACCGCATTGATCGTTTCATCTATCGTGTCAAGAAACTGAATAGGCTCATTGATCAGAAGACATCAATCAAGGGTGTTATAAAATCAGTGTTCGGTGCTCTTTTTCTATCCATCTTGGTGCTTGCACCGTTCATGCTCATCGTCATCAACATGTTTATATATACTAAACTCACATTTTTTCTATCGTTGCTTTTGGTCCTGTTGGTGATGGGGTGGGGCTTTCTTTATTATTTCTTTTATTACCGCCTGCTTAAAAGTTATTTTCCACAACTTGAAGATGTCGATACCCTGACACCTCAACTGTTTGAAAGTTCCATCATTGCGTTTATTTTTCTCATCATTGGCTTTGTTGTTCTCACATCGGTATTTTAGGAGGCTCACATGAAAATAGGTGCACTATTCATCTTCATCTTGCTTTCTCTAGACCAACTCACAAAGCATCTGGCCAAAGCCTTCATTCAACTTTCTGATCCGGATATCATTTGGATTCCTCATGTGCTTCAACTTGCTTATCGTGAGAATCGTGGCGCTTCGGGTTCCATGCTGCAGGATCAACAGTTTTTGTTCATGATTGTCACCATCATTGCACTGGCCATGTTTGGATACTTGTTTTTAGAAGTCGATTTTAAACAGAAAAAGACATACAGTTGGGCTGTCGTCTTATTCATTGCCGGAACATTGGGTAACGCTATTGATCGTGCACTCCTGGGTTATGTGATTGACTTCTTGCATTATCCATTTTTGGATCTGATCTTGGATCTTTTCAATCTGTCCAATTTCTACAATAATTTTGCAGATTTATATTTAAGTTTAGGTATTGTCTTGTTTGCAGTAGATTTGTTTTTCTTTGAAACCAAACGAAAGAAGGAGACCCCACATGACCACGTACAAAGTACAAAATGATGATGTTGGTTTGAGACTGGATCATGTGTTGATGACCCAAATATTTCCAGATAAAAGCAGAAGCTATGTTCAACATATGATTAAGGAAGGACACATTACCTTGAATGGACAAACCGTGAAAACCGGTATGGTCCTTAAAATGGGTGATTTGATCGAGATTCAAAATGTCGTAGCGAAGAAACTCGAGATTGAGGCCGTGAATTTGAATCTTGACATTGTCTATGAAGATGATGATCTTGCTGTCATCAATAAGCCATCCGGCCTGATTGTACATCCAGCTTCCACAACCCATGAGGCCACTTTGGTGCATGGATTACTGCACCAGATGGATGAACTCTCATCCATTAATGGTGTGATTCGTCCTGGAATCGTGCACCGGATCGATAAGGATACCTCGGGATTGCTCGTGGTGGCCAAAAACGATAGAGCACATCAGGCGCTTTCTGAGGATTTGCAGCAACATGACATCGAAAGAGTCTATATTGCACTCGTTTACGGACAATTCAAGGAAAATGAAGGGTTCATTGACGCTCCAATTGCAAGACATCCGAAAAACAGACTGAAAATGACCGTCATCCCGTCCGGTAAATTGGCAAAGACGCATTTTAAGGTACTCGAAAGATTTGACAGATATAGCTTATTGGAACTCAAGCTTGAAACTGGCAGAACACATCAAATCAGAGTACATATGTCATACATCGGCCATCCTGTCGTCGGAGATCCGATTTATGGTCCGAAAGAAGTGGTTGGAAACAGTGGACAATTCTTGCATGCCAAGACACTTTCCTTCATGCATCCGACAAAAAAGGAGCCTATGACTTTTTCAGCCGATTTGCCCCTTGAGTTTCAACAATTCATCCAATTGCTTAGACGAGATTCTGTTTTGTAATATTCTTATAATTCATTTTGGCGATGAGTGAAAGTGACTGTTTGCCGTGGACTTCATGGATGGATTTGACGAGATCGTCAACTTCCTTGCTGGCGCCCTTGAGCAAAGGTGAACCTAACTTGTCGCCATATTCTTTGATTTTGACCAAAAATGCATAGCGTGCGATGATGGAAGCAGCAGCGACAGCGATATGAACAGATTCAGCTCTGACATGAAAATCGATATCCCGATAAATCAGTGTTTCATCTTTGATGTAATTAAAGTATAATTGGGGTGTGCAGAATTGGTCGACGATCACGGGAACAGTCTCTTCAAGTTTCGAAGAAGTCTTGATGATGGCCTGATTGTGTAATAGCGCTTTGATTTTGTTCAGATTGTATCCTTGCTCAACAAGTTCGTTGTACTTTTGAGGTGTGAGGATCAACAACGAGTGAATCAGTCGTTGTGCAACCTTAGGTGCAATCGTGATGATGGTCTTATCGCTCATGTTTTTCGAATCTCTCACATTGAGACTTTCTAAAAATGTGATGTCAGCCGGATTGGCATAGAGCGCACAGACAACAATTGGACCAAACACATCCCCTGTTCCGACTTCATCGGACCCGATGGCTGCATAGTCTTCACGGTTCAAATGACGCTTAATGGATACAAGTTCATGTGTCACTTCCGGACCTTGTAACAAGACTTTTCCGGTCTTATAAGCAAGGACTTCGATGCCATTGTGCTTAGCATGAAAAAGAAGGTAAGGATTACTCACCTCGACCTGATGAAACTGATAGACGCGATTAAGTTTTTCGAGTTCGTCGTCGTTGACTGAAATGGTGTAGTGTTTCATCGATGTGGCTCCTTATACTTTATATTATATCATGAAACAAGAAAAAAAGGTGTTCATCATGCGATTTATGACAAAAACATTGGAACTTCCAATCATACTTGAGAAGGTTGTCGCCTACGCGAAATCGGATACGGTTCGAAATGATATCATGAATCTTGAACCGATGACAGATCCACTTTTAATTGCGAAAAATCTTGACGAAGTCACTGACATGACCGCGCTCATTCAAAGAAGCGGTGTTTTGCCATTGATAGAAAATTATGATATCCATGAGCTCCTCAGATATGCCGGATTGGAGCGTGTTTTCTCCATCCAGGAATTGCTTTATGTGAGATTATTTTTATCGATGGAGAAAGATATCATCAAATATTACAAGGAATCTGAAAAAAACAGGATACCACTCAATTCTCTTTCACACTATTTCACAGACATGCATTCTCATCTGCGGCTCTTGGAGTATATCCAATCCAAAATGGATGAAGACGGACAAATTTTAGATGATGCAACGCCTGAATTGATGAGAATCAGAAGAGATCTTTCACGACTTGAAAAAAATCTGCAAGACAAATTGCAGAAACTGCTCTTGGACTATGCCACTTACTTGAATGAATTTGTGATTGTCATCCGAAATGATCGGTTTTGCATACCTGTCAAAGAGGCTTATAAGAATAAAATCAAGGGCGTTATCCATGACATGTCCCAAACCAAACAAACCATCTATATTGAGCCAGAAGCGACCAGACAAATCACTGCTGAGATGGAATCTCTTCATGTATTGGAAGACCAAGAAATACAAAAAATCATTGCCATGATGAGCGAATCAGTCCATGAATCGCATGCATCACTCAAAGACAATCTGGATTTGTTTCTAGCACTGGATTTCATCAGTTCAAAGGCACGCTATGCACACACGATCGAAGGCATCCGTCCTAAGATCAATACCGATGGACGCATCCTTTTGGTGAAAGCCAAACACCCCTTACTCGATCAGGCATCGGCTGTTCCGATTCAACTTGAACTTGATAGCGAAGTCAAAACATTACTCATCACAGGCCCGAATACCGGTGGTAAAACCGTCGCACTCAAGACCGTTGGACTCCTCACATTGATGACGCAATGCGGTATGCTCATTCCCGCAAGCGAAGCAACATCCATTGCCATTTTCAATCAGATATTTGCAGACATTGGCGATGAACAATCGATCAGTCAGTCTTTGTCGACATTTTCATCCCATCTGACGAAAATCATCGATATGATCAAGCGTGTGGACAACAACACACTCATCTTACTCGATGAACTTGGGTCAGGTACTGATCCTAACGAAGGCGTCTCTTTGGCAATGGCCATCTTGAACCATTTTAAGACATTCGATATCCGGATGATGGTGACAACTCACTATTCCGAACTGAAGAGCTATGCGTATGAAGAGCCCCATATGACTACAGCAAGCGTCGCCTTCGATAAGAAGACACTCAAACCGCTTTACTACCTTCAAATGGGTACAACAGGCTCATCGCATGCTTTCTTGATTGCAAGAAGACTTGGGTTACAGGAAAAAGTGGTTAAAGATGCTGAGTCAATCTATCAAGGCAGACAGACAGATTTGGCAAAAACCATGGAGAAACTCAACGATGAAATGCTTTATCTGGAACGTCAAAAAGAAAAAATCGCTTTAGAAATCAAAGAATTGAAGAAAGAAAAAACAGAGTATCAGATGCTCAAGGAAAAACTCATCAGAGATCAGGATACCGTCATCGAACAACTGAAAGCCAAGGAAGAAGCGAAATGGAATCAGCTCAAAGACGATGCCAGAAGACTCATTATTGAGCTTCAGGGTAAAAAAGAACTCTCGAATCCAGAGATTGCACAACTCAAGTTTCAACTCAATCAGGGCGTTCAAGAAGAACGAGATTATCGGAAATCCGATGAACTTGCCCCTGGAGATCAAGTATTCATCATTCCCTATCAGCAGTACGGTCATGTCAAAACGGTTAAAAACGATGAAGTACGCGTTATCTTTGGCAAGTTCGATCTGACATTCAAATCAACGGATTTGAGAAAAGACCAGATCAAGGAAACGCCTAAAAAAACAGTCAGACCAGAAAAGATATCGACAGGTTCAACACCTGAAAAGAAAGCCAATTTCGAAGTCGATTTGAGAGGTTTCAGATACGAAGAGGTCAAAGAAGCGCTCGATCAAGCCATCGATTCAGCATTGCTCTCAGGACTCACTGTCATCAGAATCATTCATGGTTTTGGGACAGGGGTTGTTCGTAAAGCGGTCTATGATTACTTAAAGACATCGCCTTATATCAAATCATCACGTTATGGACAAGAAGGCGAAGGTCTCAACGGTGTGACGATAATCACCCTAAAATAGTGCGAAGGGCTTGAAAAATTAGCATTTTAAACATATAATATTAAGTGTTAATAATAAAGAAATGAGGAAAATTTAATGATTGATTATCAAGGACAAGCGTATCAAGAAGTGATTGGAAAGCAAGGTTTAGTGATTGTTCAATATTTTGCTACATGGTGCGGACCATGCAAAATGTTAAAACCAGTACTTGAATCACTATCGACTGAACTTACAGAAATTCCATTTTATCGTCTAGACATCGATTTATTCAGAACACAAGCAATTGAAGCAGGCATCAGAAGCGTTCCGACTGTTGTACTCTACAAAGACGGCGAAGAAGTTGACCGCCAAAGTGGCTACCAACCCAAGGAAAGAATTTCAGCTTGGATCAACCAATTTAAATAATCAAAGCACGCAAGTGCTTTTTTTATTTATGACGTTTTTTGGTATAATAGTCATGGTGATACTATGGATGGATTTCTACTGGTCAATAAACCTGCAGGTTTGACCAGTCACGATGTTGTGTACAAACTTAAGAAAAAACTCAATTGTGACAAAATCGGCCACACGGGTACACTGGATCCATTTGCAGATGGGTTGCTGATTTTGTGTCTTGGGAAAGCGACAAAGCTGGCACATCTGTTTTCAAATCTGGACAAAGTATATACAGGAACGATCATCTTTGGAAACCATTATGATACCTATGATGTCACAGGCAAAATCATGATGTCCAAGACACCATCATTTTCAATCCAATCGTTTCATCAAGCGATCGATTCCCTCCAAGGGACTTATGATCAAATCCCTCCGATGTATTCTGCGATCAAGCAACAAGGCAGAAAACTCTATGAAATCGCAAGATCAGGTATCGAAGTCGATCGGGCATCAAGATTAGTTGAGATCAAACGATTCGAGGCGACATCAGCACTGCTTCATGATGAAATCTCATTTATCGCCGAAGTATCAAAAGGCACTTATATCAGAAGTCTTGCAGTGGATTTGGCAAACAGACTGAATACCTATGCCGCACTGAAGTATTTAACACGTATCTCTGTTGGTAATTATCACATCAAGGATGCAAAAAGCATCAGTGACATCACAGTAGAAGATATCATCACCCTTGAAGACTTTTTCAAAGATATGAATCGTGTGATTTTGAACGATTATATGGTCAAATTGGTCCAAAATGGTGTATACTTAGATGGAAGACAAACCGATACGGACTATCCTTTTATTGTGACTGATATGACAGGCAAACCCATTGCCTATTATGAAGTTTTGTCACCCTGTTTGTATCGTCCAGTCGTTATTTTTTAGGAGACAACATGAAAATCATTTCCGCAAACTTCAAGAACATCAACAATCAGGATCCACTTACCATTACTATGGGTAATTTCGATGGTCTCCACCTCGGACACCAGCAATTGATTGAACGCGTGCTTTCCTATCGAGACACCAAACATGCTGTGTTGACCTTTGATCCGCATCCTTCATCAGTCCTGAGAAAACAACCGTTCAGAACATTGACACAGAAAACAGACAAAATCGAACTCTTTTCAAGATATCCACTCGATTATGCATTCATCGTCGAATTCAACACTGAGTTTTCTGAACTCACTGTACAAGATTTCATCGATTTTTTGAAGTCCCTTCATGTCCAGCGTCTGGTCATCGGTAGAGATGCCAGATTTGCCTATCGAGGCGAAGGTACGATTGCCGATCTGAAACGTTATTTCTTTGTCGATATCGTCGACGATCTGCTCTACAATCATACCCGTGTTTCAACGACTTACATCAAGGATTTTTTGTCCATCGGAGACCTCGGTTCCGCTCGCAAACTACTGAACCGTCATTATCACATCCGGGGTATTGTTGTCCATGGCAATAACATCGGACATAAACTTGGTTTTCCCACAGCCAATATTGATTATGACCACTACTTTCTCCCCAAATCAGGCGTCTATTATGTGCGAGTGCTGGTTGAAGGATTGTGGTATCACGGTATGGCCAATATCGGTAACAACCCCACCTTGAACTACAGTTTTGAAAACCGATTGGAAGTTCATATCCTTGACTTTAATCAGGATATTTACGGCAAAAAAGTGGAAATTGTCTTCATGCACTATGTGAGACAAGAGTATAAGTTTAAATCGAAGAAAGAACTGATTGAACAACTCAACAAGGATGAAACCGTCATTCGAAAATTAGTCATTTAAAAAAAACTGTGTTATAATACAATTAACGAGGTGATTCTATGAAACTGATCATTGCGATTGTGTCGAATGACGATGCAAACAAAGTTCAAAAAGCATTGGTAAAAGACAGATTTTTCTCAACTCGTCTAGCAACCACAGGTGGTTTTCTGAGAGCCGGAAATGTGACCTTCTTGATTGGTGTCAATGACGAAAAAGTGCCACAAGCACTCGAAATCATCGAAGCTCACAGTAAAAAGCGCACCAAACTCGTTCCGAATACCATCGTGAACGAATTCGGTTCTTTCTCTGCGCTTCCGATTGAAGTTGAAGTCGGCGGAGCGACCGTATTTGTCGTCAATGTTGACCAATTTGTCAAAATCTAAAGATTATTCGTTGCATTTAACATAAAAAATGCTACAATATAAAAGGCGGTAACAAGGATACGGGAACGCCAAACCC
>DITG01000109.1 GCA_002422045.1 Acholeplasmataceae bacterium UBA6190 | reverse complement strand
GGTCAAAGACAAAGTCACGACGATAACGACTCCAGGTGAATCAGTCGACTGTCTGGTCACTGAACGCGGGATTGTCATCAACCCGAGAAGACAAGATCTGATTGATCAACTGAAAAACTCGAAATTGAATATTGTCAGCATGCGTGACCTTTATCATCATGCCATCAGCATGACAGGTGTACCAAAACCACTGGTGTTATCTGAACGTGTGATTGGTATTGTCAGATACCGCGACGGCTCTGTCATCGATACGCTTTTTCAAGTCGGAGGACATCCTTATGTTGCACATTCGTGATTGTATCTTGCAACATGAGAAAGACCAAGCCTTCGCTTTGGTTCAAAGTCAGGGTCTTCATATCGATGAAAAAATCGATCTGACCATCGGCATTTATGATGAAACAGAACTGGTTGCTACCGGTTCCTTGTATGCCAATGTGCTGAAAATGATTGCTATTGATCCGAAACGACAAGGCGAGAACCTGACGGCTCTGGTTGTACAAACCCTCATTGACCGATTGAATGAACGTCACATTACCAAATACTTCATTTATACGAAGCCTGAATATGTCGCGATTTTTTCGAGCCTTCATTTTTCGTTGATCATCCAAACAGATACCATTGCACTCCTAGAAAATGCAACGTATACCATCCGTGAAAGACTCACTGATCTGAAGAAAACGCTCAAACTTGAACGAGGAACAACAGCCTCGATTGTCATGAATTGCAATCCAGTGACCAAAGGTCATCTTTATTTGATTGAAAAATGTGCCAGTCAGCAAGACAATGTGATCATTTTCCTGGTGGAAGAAAATCTCTCTGTTTATCCATTTTCTGTGCGTTACCGGTTGCTCAAAAAAGCAACATCTCATTACAGGAACGTTCATATTTTACCTTCAACACCTTATATCATTTCTGCAGCCACGTTCCCAACTTATTTCTTGAAAGAAATCAATCAGGCTTCCCAGATGTTCATGGATTTAGACATCATGATCTTCAAACAGTATTTCATGGACATTTTCAATATCGATTTCCGCTATGCTGGCACTGAACCTTTGGATGCCATGACCAGACAATACAATGAAACGATGCATAGAATCTTGAAAGATCAGTGGATTTCCATCGATCGTCTTGCAAAAGATCATCATATCGTCAGTGCATCCCTGGTGAGACGTCTTGCACGAGATCAAAAATTCAAGTCGCTCAAACCTTTTGTTCCTGGTGTGACTTACCGTTTTTTAGTCTCAAAAAAAGGAAAAGCGTTGTTTAAATCATGAGTGATCATCTGATTGCATTAGAAAAAAAAGCAGGGCTGATTGCCAAACTTCTTGAATCACATCCTACAGTCATCTCCATCCAAGCCAATATACCAGGCGATGATAAAAATATCAGTGAGGCGCATCTTTTGGTGCGCTTGTTTGTTCATGTCGTCCAAGATCAACTGAACGTGAAAGTAATCTCGTTGATGACATCAGAAACATTTCCCTACGCACTCTTGACACTTGAAACAGAAAACGAGGCAAACATCAAACAAACACTAATGAACATCGAAGACACACATCCTTTGGGACGTCTGATTGATCTGGATCTTCATCTTGAAGGCAAATCACACTCTTTATCGAGAGTTCAGTTAGGTCTAAAACCAAGAGCTTGCATGATTTGTGGCAGCGAAACGATCGTTTGTCGAAGAACAGAAAAACACAGTCTAGAAACACTGATTTCTCACATCAGGCAAACTGTTTTGCACCATCTTGAAGTGGTGATTGCCGGACTCGTTGAAGATTCAATCACCGCAGAACTCGACCTCGAGCATAAGTTCGGATTGGTCACAAAATCATCACAGGGATCGCACGCTGATATGAATTATCATCTCATGATCAAAGCGCGTGACGCACTCTTGCCCTATTTCATGGAGATTTTTCTTCATGGCTATCACGCCCATGACATCAAGATCCTCCTCAGTTCATCGAGACCCATAGGCATCAAGGCAGAGCAAGCGATGCTTGAGGCAACTGGTGGTATCAATTGCTACAAGGGGTTAATCTTCGTTTTAGGACTTATTCTGCTTTCATCAGGATATGTGATGTCTCACGGAGAGCCATTTGAAGCCATTTTCAAGCATATCAAAACCATTTCAGAGCCATTGCTACTCGAGTTCAATAGCACTCAAGATTCGATTGGAAAACGGATGTATTTGACCTATGGTACGCTCGGTGTGAGAGGTGAAGCTCACTTGGGATTTCCAAGTATCTTGCATGCTCTGTCCTTGCTTGAGGATAATCCCCTATCTGACGGTTTGATCCGGCATGTCCTTAAAACAATCGCCTTGAAGACAGATGATACTGTCTTGATGCACCGTGCAGGGAGTCTTGAACAAGTCCAGTTTTTCAAAGACATGCTAAAAGGTGCAGATGTGAAAGATGACAAAGTCGCACAAAAAATCACAGCCTATGCCATCTCTAAACGTTTAAGTCTCGGAGGATCGGCGGACTTACTGGTTGCAACCCTATTTCTACATCAAGTGAGATCACTTATCCTATGACAAACAAAAGAGCGCAAGTTGCGCTCTTTATCTTTAGAATGTCTCAGAAATGGTTTTACCTTGCATGTGTAAGACCAGATAATCCGGTCCGCCCGCTTTGGAATCGGTTCCGCTCATGTTGAATCCGCCAAATGGTTGATAGCCAACAATCGCTCCTGTACACTTACGGTTGAAATAGAGATTACCGACATGGAAGTCTCTTCTTGCAAGTTCCAAATGCATGCGGTTATTGGAAATGACGGCAC
Source organism: Acholeplasmataceae bacterium UBA6190 (assembly GCA_002422045.1). Classification (GTDB taxonomy): domain Bacteria; phylum Bacillota_I; class Bacilli_A; order Acholeplasmatales; family Acholeplasmataceae; genus Peloplasma. The sequence goes on along the minus strand of DITG01000109.1, from coordinate 7,563 downwards.
CGGTGAGTCCATATTCGGTGTTGTTTGCTACATCCAATGCTTCTTGGAAGTCCTTGACTTTGCAGACTGCAAGGATGGGTCCAAAGATTTCTTCTTGCATCAGTCTGGAATCGGGTTTGACATCAGCGACAATCGTCGGTTGGATGAAATAACCAGTAGATCCATCCGATGATCCTCCAGTGACAATGCGTCCTTCTTGTTTGGCAACTTCAAAATAGGAGGTTATCTTTTCAAAAGCACGTTTGTCATTGACAGGTCCGACAAAAGTTTCTTTGAAATCAGGATTGCCGACATTCAGCTTCAACGTGATGTCCTTCATTTTTTGCAAGACAACATCATAGACATCCTGATGAATGATCGCTCTCGAACAAGCTGAGCATTTCTGTCCAGAAAATCCGAATGCGGATTTCACAATCGAATCAGCAGCAAGATTCAAGTCTGCATCGCTATCGACGATGATGGCATCTTTACCACCCATTTCAGCAATGACACGTTTCAGCCAGATCTGTCCTTTTTGAACTTTGGCGGCACGTTCATAAATGGAGATACCGACTTCTTTGCTACCAGTGAATGAGATGAATCTGATTTTCGGATGATTGACGATATAGTCACCGATTTCAGCACCACTGCCTGGCATGAAGGCAATCACGCCATTGGGCAATCCCGCTTCTTCCAATACTTCCATGAACTTATAGGCTATGACCATGGTGGTTGATGCCGGTTTGACAATGACTGTGTTCCCTGAAACGATGGCTGCGGTCGTCATACCAACCAAAATGGCCAGTGGGAAGTTCCATGGGGAAATGATCGCACCAACGCCAAGTGGAATATAACGATATTCATTTCTTTCTAAATCTCTTCTGGAAAGCACCACATCATCAATACGCTCTATATTGAGCATCTGTCTACCATAGTATTCCAAGAAATCGATGGCTTCAGCCACGTCAGCATCCGCTTCACCCCAAGGTTTGCCTGCTTCTTTGGTCATCAATGCTGCAAATTCGAATTTTCTTTTCCGTAAGAGTCCTGCTGACTTAAACAAGACATCGGCTCTGACTTTGGCATCAACATGTTTCCAAGTCTCAAATGCTTTTAAAGCGACTTCTATGGCATGGTCTGCATGTGCAATCGATCCTTGCGAAACAGTACCAATCACTTCACTGTGTTTGGCAGGATTCAAGGACTTCAATTGTTTTTCGGTCTTGATGCGCTTGCCATCGATGATTAAGTCATAAGACTTACCCAAATAGGATTCGACAATCGATAATCCTTTCTGATACTTCTCGATGAATTCCGGTTTTGTGAAATCAGTGAGCGGTTCTGTTTGATAGGTGTAAATAGACATATCATTTCTCCTTTTCTTTATACAACAGATTTTTCGACATTTTCATGATTGAATGTCTGGAAACGGTCAATCGACAGTGGTGCCATATCAATCGTAGGTGTTTCATTCATGATGACTTCTGCTAAAAGTAATCCAGTCATCGGAGCAAACATGAATCCATGTCCTGAGAATCCACAAGCCATGTAAAAGCCTTCCAAATCACTTGTTTTACCTAAGATTGGTTGACGATCTGGCGACATGTTATAGGATCCTCCCCATTGTCTGACAACTCTCAGTTCTCCAATGAGTGGCATGATGTCAACAACCGTCTTTGCCATGGCATCCAGGAATTGCCAAGTTGATTCTGTGGAATGATTCTTAAGTACATGGGGATCGCTTCTACCCATGAGAAATGCACCATGGGGGACTTGCTGACAATAGATGTTTTTTGAAAACGACATCACCATCGGTCCCTGAATCTTTTCAACCGGTTCTGTGGCAAGTATTTCATGGTTTTCCGCATAAACCGGAATATCAACACCTGCAAGCAATCCGATTTCTCTGGAATATCCGCCTGCAGCATTCACGACCTGATGAGTTTCATAAAGATTTTTGTTGGTCTTCACTGCTTGAATCTGATGATTTTCTGTGATGATTTCAGTGACTTCTTCGAAGAATGAAAAGGTAACGCCTAGTTTTTTGGCTGCTAGATAATAAGCTTCTGTCATCTTAAACGGATTCAAGTGACCGTCTTTCTGACAGAATGTCGCACTATAAAATGCATCTTTGTTCAAATGAGGGACAATCTTCAAAGCTTCATCTTTCGAAAGTTGTCTGGAAGGAATCCCCAGACTGTTTTGAAGTCTGACATTCTTTTCAAACTGTAGATGCTCAGCTTGTGAAGTCGCAAGAATCAAGTATCCTTCTTGTTTAAACTCTAAATCATGGGGATACTCAAGAATTTCTTTCGCTTTTTCAAAAAACTCGATACTCTTCAGTGCCAGGATACAGTTCATTTCTGTCGCCCATTGTGTTCTCACACCAGCACCACATCTGCCGGTTGCACCACTTGTAAAATAGCCTTTATCGACGACATGGATACCAGTCATCCCTTTTTTGGCAAGGTTATAGGCGATACTGACCCCGCTGATCCCAGCACCGATGATTAAAAGATTAGTCTTCATCGTGAGCCTCCGCGATTTTCTTGAGCTCAACACCCATCACCAAAGGTCTGACTTTGTGGACAGGTATCTCATGGACGGGTTTGCCTAGATAGTTTGCAATTTCCCTTTGAATCAAATGCCCGCATGTGTTGGCTTGGCAGGGACCCATGCCAACTCTAAGCAACCGTTTCAAGTCTTCAAATGTGGTATATCCTTGGTTCAAGAGGTTATGGATTTGTTCTAAGTTGACATCTTCGCAACGACAGATGATGATCTCTTTTTTGTTCATGATTTTGACCTAATGGTAACGAATTCATAAAGATATGACTCAGGAACAGACACAGTCACAACAGCGGTGTGATCTTGTTTGTTGGTCAATAAAACGTGATTGATCTTGGCCTCACAGATGACTTCTCCCTTTCGATTGACGCCATGCCACTGTTCTCCGACCTTAGGCATAGGTAAAAATTCGTAGGGAACTTTGAAGATAGCTTGATTTTCTTTCAGTTGAGCAACGACAATCGCAAGGCCTGGACATGAGGGTACACACAAAGCACATCCTGTACACTTGTCAACAAGCAGTTTGGGTTGTGTATTGATATTGTCTACAATCATGATGGCTTCAAATGGACATGAAGTTTGACATGGATTGCACGGAATATCTTCATAACACTCAAGAATCGCTTTAGGTTTGAGGAGTGCTTTTTTTTCGGGAAAACGGGAATCCACTTGTTCTTTGGATGGAATGCCGGTCTGATTAAGCATGTTTCATACCCTCCCTCATCTTTTCGAGTCCTACTCTGGTCTTGGTCCCAAATGGACCATCTCTGAGCATGCTGAGTTGTGTTTCATAGAGATTTTGAAGTTCTTTTTGATTCGGATGAACGAATCCCAGATGTTTAGAGATATAAAGTCCTGTCAAGTAACCTTCCATCATCGCTGAACTGGCTTCTTCGATACCGACTGCGTCACCACAAACGAAAATGCCTGGGACCGATGTCTCGTGGTGATGGTTCACAACTGGGACGAATCCTCCCAGTTCTGGAATGAATTTGGTTTCAGCATTGACCATCGATAGCAACTGATGCATGGGTGACAATCCGACTGAGATGCATAAAGCATCGACAGTCATCTCTGTCTCAGTACCAGGTATAGGACGCCAAGCCTGATCGAGTGATACCAGTTCGACAGCTTCGATGTGATCAGTTCCGATGGCTTTTTGTACAGTGGTTTTGGTGAGGATTGGAACCCCTAGTCTTCTGATCTTGCTGGCATGGACTTTGTAGCCTCCGATAAATGGTGCGGCTTCAACGATGGCCTTCACATTGACGCCTGCTTGCAGCAACTGATAACTGACAATCAGTCCGATGTTACCACTGCCAACCATGATGATTTCCTTACCTGGTAAAACACCGTAAAGATTCATCAAGGTCTGTACTGCACCGGCACCATAGATGCCTGGCAAATCGTTACGTTCAAATGCCAAGAATTTTTCACTGGCACCTGTCGCGACGATGATGGATTTGGCTTGATATTTGATGTATTTCCCGTCATAGAGAACACTGACAACCAAATCCGGATAGAGTCCGACAACAGTTGCATTCTTCATAATTTCAAGGTTTGGCTTGGACTCCAGATCCTTGATCAGAATGCCTGCGATATCATAGCCTCTGGTTTTTGCATACTGGCTCTTAGAACCGAAAAATTTATGAGTTTGTTTGATGAGTTGTCCGCCCAGTTGATTGGAACGTTCGATGATCATGACATGAATGCCTGCTTCTGCAGCAGTTTTGGCAGCACACAAACCAGAAGGTCCACCACCGATGATGATTAAGTCTTTTGATATCATTGGATGACCCCCTTATCCGTTTGAATCTTGACATCCATACCGGGTTCTAAAAATGTGATGCATGTTCTCACATTCGGTTTTCCATTGACGATCATGTTACACGATGCACAATTACCAATAGCACAATAAAAACCGCGGGGGCGGTGTTTTTTGATGCTATAACTGAGCGTCTTGACACCAAGTGCATGTAAGGCAGATGCAATGGTATCGCCCTTGTAGCCTTTGACAGGCTGCCCCTCAAAGATAAAACTGATTTCTTCTCGTTCTGGAAATGTTAGAATTGGATGTTTGGTTATACGCATCGTGGTCTACCTTTGTCTAGTGTGTTTGTAACTTCATTGTATCATATATTTATATGATAGAAAAGGGCAAAAAGAAAAACGCTTTCATTTTAGCATCTTGAATAGAAATCATCTTTATTTCTTGATGATCCCAAGAAAAAAGCGACCGAAGTCGCTACTGATATGATTGAAATTAAGGATAAAAAAAATCATTTACGCATCAATCGTGATCTCATCAAAAGAGATTGAATGCTCTCAAAATGATATAGGAAAGATAAAGGACGTAGAGGATCACCAAGACAATCCCTTCTTTCTTGGATACAGCACCTCGTGTGACTGCTGCTAATAATGCCAGCAAAGTCACGCCAATCATGATGACAATGTCGATCAGTACATCGCCATTGATACCCAGTGGGCGGATGATCCCTGATACACCTAGGATGAAAAGAATGTTGAAGATGTTTGATCCAACCAAATTACCAAAAGCAATTTCATTTTCGCCTTTTCTGGCTGCGACGATGGATGTCACCATTTCCGGAAGTGATGTTCCCACTGCGACAATCGATAACCCAATGAGTGTCACCGCCTTAGACCGATTCATTCCGAAAAGTTGTACCAATACATCCAGTGCTATGTTTTCCGCTCCTTGAGTCACCATATATCCGCCCAAAGAAACTCCAGTAATACCAAGCAAAACCAATAAGATCGCTTTTTTCATATCAATGATCTGATATTCTGTTTCAATATTCGGATCTTTTGAAGTTTTAATCATTAGATAGACATAACCGATAAAAGCAATCAAAAGTACGAGTGCTTCCCACCAAACAATCGAGGCATTGGATTGAAACAAAAATGCTAGGAAAGCGATGAGTATGGAAGCAAATATCAAATAAGGGAACTCTTTTTGATGCATGGTCTTGGAGACAGATACTTGTTTTGCCATTGCGGTCAGTCCCAAGATGAGTGTGATGTTCACGATATTCGAACCGATGACATTACCCATTGCAATATCGGAAGTCTCTCCGGGTAAAACCGTGAGCGATGCGACAAAACTCACAGCCAGTTCAGGCAGTGATGTTCCGAATGCTACCAACGTGAGACCGATCACCAACGCTGAGATGTTGAACTTCCGAGCAATCGATGCAGAGGAAACGACGAAAAAATCTGCGCCTTTGACTAAAAAGATGAACCCAACGATGAGTAACAAAACATTGATGATATGTTCCATATATATCCTTTCTGGTAAGAACCTTAAAAAAGAAATACCCACAAGACAAAACGTCTTGAAGGTCTTGTTACAAGCGGTGCTTGACATCAACCGGGCTCATGACGCCGTTTTGACGATTGATGATTGGGAAACTACTCCCCTTCACTGACATTCTAGCATCTTTACCTCTTTGCGTCAATCTGGCACATGGATGAATTGATCAAAAAAGATAACCTCTATGGAAAAAGGCCTTGCGGCCTCAAGTCTGAAATAGATTGATCAAAACTTTGATATCCTTGATATGATGATCAGCATCCTTAAGTTCTTGAAAAGACCCGTATCCATAGTCACAAGCCACAGTAAGAGCACCATGATGTTTGCCGGCTTCAATATCGACATATCGGTCACCGACGACCATCCATGGCCATGGTAGTTGGTTTTTGATCTGAGTCAGTATGTCTTTTTTGGGGATATATTCATATTGCTCTGAGGCAATCATCACATCAAAGATTGAAGAGAGTCCGAAAGCCTGATCCATCTTTTGCATATAATAGGTCTTGGAGTTGGATAGGTAAACCAAGGTAAATCCTAATCTTTTCAGTGTCAAAATGACATCAAGTGCGCCATCATAGAGTCTTGCCTGACCGGATTCTATCGATTGTGCCATGGCTTTGGAGATCATAGGCGATACGACTTGTATGACATCATCAGGCAGCTTAGGTTCAAAGGAAGCCCACATTTCTTTCGGATTCATCCCTAAAAAACCCTTGATTTGAGCATCTTCCCACTGACGGGGTTTTGCATATCCATGGTCCACCAAATACTGATAAGCCAATAAAAACGCAGGTTTATAAATGAACATCGATTCATGCAATGTACCATCCCAATCCAAGATGATGGTTTTGATTTCAAAAATGTTTGAGAGATGATTCATGATGCTACTCTTTAAACTTCAAGAGATGACCCATTTTGTCTTTCTTGGTCTTCANNTCATGTAAAATTCATTGCGTTCGTTATGATTGAGCTGGATGGGCTCTCTCGATGTGATTTCCAGACCATGACCGGATAAACCCTTGAGTTTAAGCGGATTGTTGGTCATCAATCTGACTTTAGTCACGCCAAGATCAGATAAAATCTGAGCACCGATGCCATAATCTCTTAAGTCTTCGTCAAATCCGAGTGCGAGATTGGCTTCGACAGTATCCATCCCTTGATCCTGCAGCGCATAAGCTTTGATCTTGTTGATCAGACCGATGCCTCTGCCTTCTTGTCTCATATAGAGCAAGATACCTTTGCCTTCGGATTCAATCTTGTCCAGTGCGGCTTGCAACTGTTCGCCGCAATCACATTTCATGGATCCAAACGCATCGCCAGTCAGACATTCGGAGTGTACTCTGACCAAAACTTCGTCACCTGGTTTGATGTCACCTTTGACCAGTGCCACGTGATGTTCACCGCTGATGGCATTTTCAAATCCGACCATCTTGAATTCGCCGTGTGACGTTGGCAGATTTGCTTCTGCGGCACGCTTAACCAAACTTTCCGCTTTTTTGCGGTATTGAATCAATTGTGCAATTGAAATGATGGGCAATTCATGCATGGTTGCGAATGCTGTGATGTCAAATAATGATGAAACAAGTGCGTCATCCTTAGTGATTTCTGACATGATGCCAAACGGGCCAAATCCAGATAATATAGAAAGATCCACAGCAGCCTCAGGACGACCAGCACGTTTCAAA
>DITG01000019.1 GCA_002422045.1 Acholeplasmataceae bacterium UBA6190 | reverse complement strand
TACGGATAAGAGTTGAGGTGATATCACGGGTTTATCAACATAGATGATGATTCCCATGGTGATGATCATAACCATAGAAAAAAGATAAAACATCAAAGTTTTCATATCCGTTTCTTCTCCAGCCTCTGATATTGGGTCGTGACCAGAAACACTTCAAATCCACCGCGCTCCATACGGACAAACAAGACATATCGCGCAGCAACACCATTGGTCACCTTGCCTTCACCGTAAGTGTACAAATTGACTTGTGTGCCAGGATCGACTTCAAGTTTAACTTCATAAGTCTCTTTGTCTTCAGTTGTCACCTGATAATCCGCAGTCAGTTTCAAGGAAGTGTCTAAATTGTTCTTAAAAAGCTTATCGCCTTTTGAAGTTGATAGTGATATGGATCCTGTCGCAGACAACCCAAGCTTAGATGTTTCTTTCCTAGATAACGTATATTTGTATTCGATCGGCGTGAATCCATCATTGTAATAAGAAAACAAGGTTTCTGTCACATAAGTCGCTTTCACACTGTCATTCACTTTATGGACTCTCCAGCCCATGAACATCCTTGGACTCACTTTTTCATAATAACTCTGATACTCTTTTTCCGTATAATCTTCCAAAAGCTTACCCGTGACCAGTTCAATCTCTTCATACGTCTGATAATTGGCACTGCCATGGATGACAAGACGCATGCCATACATACTGATCATGATCAATAACAACACAGTCAGTCGTTTCATCTGATCCCTCCTTACCCTATGGTAGAGATTTCAGATGATTTTACTTTAAAAAAAAGAAGCCAAGCGGCTTCTTAGCGTTTCATGAATGCTTCAATGTCCTTGACTTCCTTGATGATGTCTTTGGATAAGTTGATTGCACCTTGGGCTGTCACGATGACATCATCTTCGATGCGAATGCCAATGTTTTCTTCTGCGATGTAGAGACCAGGTTCAACCGTGATCAGTGCACCTTCAGGGATGACCAGGCTGTAGTTACCGACATCGTGGACATCCAGTCCTAAATAATGGCCAAGACTATGATAATAATACTTGTTGATCTCTTCGTCACTGTTGATCAATCCCAGTTTCTTAGCACCATCAATCAAGATTTGCTTGCCGTAATCGTTGAATTCTTTGAGTGTCACACCTGGCTTCAGCCAACTGATGGTTTTCTTGTTCGCTTCCAGGACAACTTCATAGATGGCTTTTTGGCGATCTGTGAACTTTCCGCTTGCAGGATAGGTTCTTGTGATATCGGCATTGTACTGAGAAGAAATTGCACCCAGATCACAAAGCACCAGATCGTTTGCACCGAGTGCCATGCCATTATCGACATAATGCAAGATCGTCGCATTCTTACCACCAGCTAAAATGGTACCAAACGCAGGTGATGAACGGTGAAGATTCAAGACATAATTGAACTCTGCTTCAATCTCGTATTCCTTTTTGCCAGGTTTTAGTGATTTCATGATCTGATTCAATCCAAGTTTCGTGATACCAATCGCTTCTTCGGTTGCTTTGATTTCTGAAGCATCCTTGATCATTCTTTGTTCAGCCAAGATCATTTGGCTGGTCTTGGTTTGGACAAACGGATATTTTTCCTTGAGTGTTTTCGCATAACGAATCGATACCGTATCATCGGCATGATCCGACTGACGTTCCAAATCGAGATAGACCGTGTCAATGAACCCAAACAAGGCTCTTCTGGATGTCGAAAGCAGTTGTGCAACGAACAGATCAAGTGTCTTGATGTCACGTACATTCTTGGTATCGATTTCTGCAACTTCTGCCGCTTGTTCAAAGGATAGACCTGCGCCATCCCAAAGGGCTTTCACAGGGTCAGTTTCTTCTAGGAAGAGAAAGGATTCGACATTGTCCTTACCTTTGGCAATGAGCAGACAGACATTTTCCTGAACAATACCGGATAGATAAAAGAAATTGCGATTCACTGAAAAAGGAAAATGCTGATCGCCTGATTTTTGAAGTGATTTGCCAGAAAAAAACAACGATAACGTATGGGATTCAATGGATGTTGCATATTGATTTCTGCGGTTGTGTTTCATGTGTCCTCCTATAACTTTTCGATTTCTTTCGAAATCATCTCTGACAATGCATCCACAGTATCCTTGGCAATCGCCATGGAAGAAGCTTGGGTGCCGAAATAGATTTTAATCTTGGGTTCAGTGCCGGAAGGTCTGAAGGTAATCCATGTCTGACCTTCATAATGATACTTGAGCACATTGGAAACTGGCAGATCAAGAGGTAAGACTTGGTTTCCCTGATACTGTTTCTGATGCATGATGTCATCGAACTTGATCAGTTTTCTTCCTTCAATCACAGGTGGATGTGCTCGGTAGTGATTCATGATGGTTTCGATTCTCTGGGTGCCTGATAATCCAGGCAATGTGATATTTTTGGTGTATTCGTAGTTGTAACCATATCTCTGATAGATGGTTTCCAGATAGTCAATCAACGTCAATCCTTGGAGTTTGACATGATTGGCAATCTCAGCGAGCATATAGACCGCTTGAACGGCATCCTTATCTCTGACAAAATCCTTGATTAAGGATCCGTAAGATTCTTCACAGCCGAAGATATAAGGCCCCTTGTGCTGATTCTTTTCAGCTTGTTCCCCGATGAACTTGAAACCAGTGAGTGTTGTGACCACGTCCATGCCATAAGATGATGCAATCACAGAAATCATGTCTGTCGTGACATTGGTGGTGTAGACAAATCCCTTGGATGGTAGTTTTTGTTGCTTTTTCAATTGACTGAGGATGTAATAAAGCTCAATGGCAGCAGTCTGATTGCCTGAAAGTAGTTGATAGTTATCTTTGTGTCTGACTGCAATCCCAAGTCTATCGGCATCAGGGTCTGTGACCATGATGATGTCGGCTTGCACTTGTTGAGCATATTGGATGGTGTGGATATAGGCAGCGGCTTCTTCCGGATTGGACGAATCGGTCTCTGAAAAATTCGGATCGATCTTCATCTGTGGGAGATATGGCAACACGTCATAACCCTCACGTGTCAAAAAGGATGGAATGATCTTTGCACCCGTGCCATGCAGGGGTGAATAGACAATCTTGATCTTTTTGGGTTCATCTTGAATCTTGATCTGTTGAACGAGACTCAGATAGAGTTCATCAAAATCGCTTTTTACCTGATGAATCAGGTCATTGGATACGGTTTGAATCAGGAAAGGATTCTCAATCTGATTGATTTCAGAGATGACGGCTTCCGCATCTTCGATGTTCAGCTGTGCACCCGTACGGTCATAGGCCTTATAGCCGTTATACGCCTTCGGATTGTGCGATGCCGTAATCATGATGCCTCCGGCACATTTGAAGTGTCTGACCGCAAAAGAGAGCATTGGTGTCGGTCTCAGTTCTTCAAACAAATAAGATTCGATTCCCACAAATGCAAGCACTTTCGCCGCTTCAGTGGCAAATGTCTTGGAGTGTCTACGGTTGTCATAACTGATCGCAACCCCACCAGGAATCTTGTTTTTTTGAATGTATCTTGCAAATCCCAACGTCGCTTTTCTAATCACATAGATGTTGATCCTGTTGGTTCCAACACCCATCAAACCTCTTAATCCACCGGTACCAAATGTGATGTCTGAAAAGAACACCTCTTGGATGTCTTGATCGGTCAATTGGTCCAGTTCTTTCTTCATTTCTTGATCGAGTGCTGTCTGGCTTTTCCAGAATGCATATTTTTCCATGTAGTTCATCTGATCACCTGTTTCCATTATAACGAAAAACGATAAAAAAATAACCAGAAATTTCCTGGTTATTTCCGTAATTGTTCATTTTTATCAAAGATAGAGAGTAAACCTTTGAGTACAAGATCTGGATCTCTGGTCAAAGGGTACTTGCATAGTGGGGCAATCGTCTGTGAAAGTCCACCGGTGAGGATA
>DITG01000018.1 GCA_002422045.1 Acholeplasmataceae bacterium UBA6190 | reverse complement strand
CTTCAAAGTCAATTCTGGTTCCTGGTAGATCTGGCATTCCAGCATCTTCAAAATCAATTCTGGTTCCTGGAAGATCTGGCATTCCCGCATCTTCAAAGTCAATTCTGGTTCCTGGTAGATCTGGCATTCCCGCATCTTCAAAATCAATTCTGGTTCCTGGAAGATCTGGCATTCCTGCATCTTCAAAGTCTAAACGTGGAACTGGTAGGTCTGGCATTCCTGCATCATCAAAATCTTGTGGTGATACAATACCTTGGTCATCTAAAATTTTGGTCAAATATTCATTTGCAACTTTAATTCCTAGAATTGAAACGATTAGTAGTGCGACAATTGTTAATTTTCTCATGGCATAATGCCTCCCTTTTCCCTAATTGTATTATCAATTAGGGTGAAAAAACAGGGCGTATATGACCTATTCGTACATAAATATCAGTGAAATGAGGTGAAATGTTGAAATCTGAAGAACTTTGTGTCTATTTGGAGCGTTTACGCTCTGCTAGAAACATTTCTCAAGAATTATTTGTTTCCGATGTAGTTTCTATTCGACAGTATCGACGTTACCTCAATGGAGAGTCAGATATTCCATTCCCAGTTGTCGATGTTTTGTGCATGAAATTGGGCATTCAGACTATCGATTTGTTGCGTGAACTCGAAGTCGAAAGATTACTTGAAAGCACTCAGATGACTAATTTTTACAATTCCATTGCCAATGGTTCCCTTGAAGAGGCACAGAAATTTATCGACAGCATCAATCCGGATCAAATCATTGATCCAGAGAATAAAATGCTATTCGTGCATGGAAATGCAATGATGAAAATGCAGCTGGGATTGATTTCAAAACAAGAAAACTATAAAGTGAACAAAAATCTGCTCGGATATCCGAAATTTTCTAAGAAAACAATTTTCACTGAAGTTGAAATGCTCATCATGAGTTCATTGCTTGATTACTCTGAAAATCCGACTGAAACTCATGAAATTTACAACAAACTTAAAAGTCATCTATCAGATCGTTCGATTGTCTTGTCATCAACACAAACCAGTTCTATTAATTTGACACTTTTCAGACTTGCAAAGTACTCCGGTAGAAACAAACAATTTGAAGACGTCATCGAGTATTGCAAGATTGGAATCAAGAACAATTTGGCCACACGATCGTTTTATTTGATGGACTATTTCTTCTATTTCAGTGCACTGGCCTATTACAGACTTGGAGACATGGAAAACTATCAAACAATGTTGATTAAATGTTTCAATGTACTCCATTTTGAAGGTATAGACAAAAAGATTCAAAAGTTTACAAATCTCATCAATTCCGACTTCAGTATTCATTTCCAAGACTTTGTCTTAAATTACTACAAGAACCAGTTAGATGATTCGAAGGGAACAGTCAATTGACATGTTCCCTTTTGTCTCAAAGCGTGATTGAGATTTTCACAATCATGCTATAATATCGATGGGAGTGATCGAACATGAATCCATGCAAAATATACTTGAAACCAAAAGAAGAAATCCGCATTATCCAAGGTCATCCTTGGGTTTTTAGTAACGAAGTTGATCGAATCGAAGGTACCATACAAAGTGGCGAAATTGCTTATGTCTACAGTTATAGAAATGTTTTTTTGGGCAAAGGATTTTTGAATACTTCTTCGAAGATTATCGTGAGAATTTTATCCAAATCCGAATCGGAATTGATAGACCATTCTTTCTTCAAACATCGGATTGAAAAGTCAAACCACTTGAGAGTTCAATTGGGTTATCAAAATTCCTACCGTGTTGTCTTCGGCGAATCTGATGGTATTCCAGGATTTATCGTAGACAAATATGGAGATTACCTATCCATTCAAGTGCTTTCTCTTGGCGTTGACTTAAGAAAATCAATGTTCATCGACATCCTGGTTGAACTCTTCCACCCACTTGGAATATATGAACGAAGCGATGTTTCAGTCAGAAAAAAAGAGGGACTAGAAATGTTCAAAGGTGTTGTCTATGGATCAGTGCCTGATAAGGTTATGATTCGAGAAAACCAATTACTCATGGAAATTGATATTGCAAACGGACAAAAAACAGGTTCATTCCTAGATCAGCAAGATAATCATGACGCTGTGAAATCATATGTTAAAGGCAAAAAAGTGCTTGATTGTTTTTCTCATATCGGAGGTTTCGGCTTGCATGCAGCTTATCATGGAGCATCGGAAGTTACTTGTCTCGATATATCTGAATCTGCCGTATCACAAATACAACGCCATGCCAGAATCAACCAATTAGATCAAGTCAAAGCTCTCAAAGCTGACGTGTTTGACGCACTGAGAGACTATCAACAAAATCAAGTCAAATTCGATATGATTATTCTAGATCCACCAGCTTTTGCCAAGAAAAATGAAGATATTAAAAAGGCTTATCAGGGATACAAGGAAATCAACCTTCAAGCGCTCAAACTGATTGAAGACGATGGCTATTTGATGACTTGTTCGTGTTCTCATTATATGACTCCATCCTTATTTTTGGAGATGCTCATGGAAGCATCCAATGATGCAAAAAGAGTCACACAAATGGTTGAGTTTAGAATTCAAGGTAAGGATCATCCTGCGCTTCTTGGATCTGATGAGTCTTTATATCTTAAGTGTGTCGTATTGAGAGTTAAGTAAATATTGTCAATAGAGTATGTTCAATACTTAAATACTTTATAATGGCTTTATGATGCTCTTATAGGAATTATTTAGAACTCATATTTATAATCGAAAAAAAAGACATTACGCAAGCCAAAATTTGCGTAATGTTTTATTTTACATGAGGATTCTTTTTGCCATTTCAAGTCTGACTTCTTTGTTTTCGATGTCGTGATTCGTATAATCCATGGTATTTAATCCAACAAAATGAAAGCCTTGTTTCATATAGAAACTGATGGCTGGATCATTGCATGACTGTACTTCTAGTATGACTGCACGCGCTTTTTCTGAATCTGCAATCTTCAGCATATGCTCAAACAATGCTCTGCCATATCCTTCGCCTCTGTATTTTTTGTCCACTAAAAAATTCCAGATTCTGAACCGATTATTCCATGATTCAATGCTACCTTCTATGACTCCTACCATTTTTTTGCGATCGAATATTGCATACACTTTAGGCTTCTCAACATAAGGTTCAAACAACTTTGATTTGAATGTTTTCTCTGTTTTTCGAATCATTTTTTTGCGTTTGATATTGATGGTGATACCTCTTTTTTTCTTAATCACCACATCGTAATATGCTTTGGTTATATAACTATACTCAAGTTCATAGCCTTGATATTCAATTGCTGATAATTCGACGATCTTCATCATGTCTTCACCATTTTTAATATATTCGATATGAAATATTGTCTGAATTCTGGATCTTTGAATGTCTCAATCTGCATCTTGTCGCTCGAACGCATCTGTGCTATCTGTATGAACAAAGGAATCGAAAATGACGAAAACAAGATCATGTATTTTGCAAAGGATTCTTTTGGATTTTGAATATTGAGATTTTCTGCGAGGCTTTCATAAACAAGCCTTGTGAATTCATTATCCGTGAAGAATGTCTCAATGAGCAAACTCGAGGATTCATTTTGAATCTCTTTGGTTAAAAACAAATAATTCAAAATACCCATATTCTCTAGTGAAAATGTGTAGATGTAAGTCATCAGGGACTCGAGTGTTTCTTCAATAGGTTCTTCTTTGATTTTTTCGAGCACTGAATGTGTGATGTGATGCTTTAGGTCAAGTAAAACTTCATTGATCACGATATTGAGCAATTGCTCTTTGCTGCCAAAATGATAGTTCACGGCCGCAATGTTCACATAACTCGCATCAGCAATATCCTTGATGGTGACTTGTGATTGTGTTTGGATTAGCTGTTTAGTATTCTCGATGATTTTTCTTTTAATCTCATGACTTCTCAAATATTCCAACTCCATTTGAAATTCATTTTGAAATTCCATTTCATATCTTATTTATATCATAAAGGTTCTATAATTAAAATAGGTATTTCAAATATTTGTTTAAAATATAGATTTGGAGGAATATATATGAAACGATTGATCATTTTTATGCTCATGATGTTCATGCTGGGTGCATTTTTTCTTTGGATTCCAGCTTCTCAAACCAATTATGATATGACTTTATATTTACCTGAAGATTCGATGACTGCAGAAGGTCTTGAGATCTTAAATGCAAATTTTGATCCAAGCACAACCATTCAACTGATGATTGAGGATGTTTCTGTTGCTGATGTTTTGCTTTATAAAACATCACTTGAAAACATCAACATGGTCGAGTCTGTGATTTGGCTTGATGACTATGTAGATTTGAACATCGTCCCGATCGAGTTCATACCCATCGAAAACATACGTCCGTTTTATCAGGAAAACAATGCACTTTTGACGATTGTTCTATCCACGGACGCTTATGATACTGAACTAGTTACAACGCTTGATCTCATCAATGATCTCTTCGATGATGAAGTCATCCGAATGCGTGGAGAGCCTATTGAAAACATCAGGGCTCGGGAAGTTGCAGAAGGTGAAATCTTCAAGATTCTTGTCTTAATCATCCCGATCATCTTGATGATTCTGCTACTTGCATCCCATGCCTGGATTGAACCTCTTTTGATTCTTTTAACACTTGGTATCGCTGTTTTGTTTAACATATCAACCAACGGCATCTTCGAACATGTTTCTTTCATCACCAAGTCCATGGCCCTTGCACTTCAGTTAGCCTTGTCCATTGATTATGCGCTTTTTCTCATTCACCGGTTTTACGAGGAACGGATCGACCACGATCCGAGTACATCTGCAAAACTGGCATTTCGGCACGCGTTTAAATCTATTACGGCTTCTGCACTGACCACCATTGCTGGATTTACAGCCTTGTTTCTGATGGATTACCGAATTGGTCTAGACATTGGTCTTGTTCTTTCGAAAGGTATTTTGTTCAGTTACTTAGCGACCATGATTTTACTACCCATCCTCCTGGTTTGGTTCTCACCATGGCTTGACAAAACCAAACACAAAATGTTACTGCCAAACTTCAAGCGTCTGTTCATAGCCCAACATCGTTATCGATGGATATGGGTTTCAATGCTGGTCATCTTGATTGGAACAGGCATTTTTTTCCAGTCAAAGACGAGTTATTTATTTGGAACAACGTCATTGTCATCTCCTGAAGACCCTGTCCAACAAGATCAGATGGCCATCACGAACCAGTTCGGATCTTATCAACAGCTTGTCATCATGATTCCTAACGAAACTGTTGACCAAGAAGTCAGTTTGGTTTCAGACTTATTGCAACATACACAAATCCTTCAAGTGAATGCATTGGTCAACACCGTTGACCCTAGTATTCCAAGATCATTTTTACCTGTCGAATTGCTGAGCCAATATGTCGGACCCACACACTCAAGGATCATCG
>DITG01000052.1 GCA_002422045.1 Acholeplasmataceae bacterium UBA6190 | reverse complement strand
CCAATGTGGATCTCGATGAGATCCTTATTTTTTTAAGTTCAGTCATCTGTGTGTTATAATAATCCTGTTTAAGGAGATTCAACATGAAAGAAAACAAACGTATTCTCAATCGAATATTCAAAGCCTACATTGCCATTGTGATTTCGATGATTGTCTTGTTGATTGCACTGATTTTTATACCTTTGATTCCCGATGTGAAATGGTCGATCGTTTTAGTGATTTTCGTCATTTTGTTCGTCATTTCTCTCTACTATAGACCTCGTATTGAATATTATTCCGCTCAAAGCAGATTGGACCAGCTCAATCAGACGTCAAATCCTGCGATTGCTTCTCCGATTGAAGTGGCAAGTGATGCATGGATTACCCAGATTCAGTCGATGGGTTTTATCTTGAACAAGGAATTCAAAGACTATTATCTCGCACATCGAATCCATCTGGATTCATCCAGTCTCGTGACCAAACGAGGGATCTTGGAAGTCATCGTCTACATCCGAAATCAAGATATTCTGTATACAGATGACAGGTTCAACCGTGTGATTCGCCAGATTGAAGATGAATACGTCAAGTCAAAAATCAAATACCATCATTATATGATTCTCATCATCAAATCCGGAGACATCCTGACTGATGAAACGAAAAAACAAGTGGATGAAGTTTATTTCAATAAGAGCAATCATCGCTTCATCACGATCATTCATGCGTATGCACTTAGAAAGACAAAGCAACTTTATTTTCTCCATAGCGATACCGATTCTCCGAATCTTTTCTACAGTGAAGCTTCACTGATTTTAAAAGAAACGATCGGTATCCCAAGAGCCTAAACAAAAACGAATCTCCTGCGAGATTCGTTATTTTTTTACATGCCCAAATGTTGGTATGCCAAGATGACGGAAGTCACGATGTAAATGATACTGATGATGAATCCGTTCACGCCTGCTTGACCGACTGAACCCTTGCTTTTATCCTGATAATATTCATGATAACTGCGATGTTCTTTTCTGAATTTCCCAAACATACTCTTGATCTGGTAACCGAAGGAAATGAATACTTTGGTTGCATCAGTCATTGCGATGATGCTGATGAAAAACATGAATATTCCAACGATGAATAAGGAATCAGATGCAGTGTCATACCTGATGGTAAAGCCATTAAACAGTACATGAACCAGAGCAACAATCGTTGATGTTATCAACAATGTCAACAGAAATCGTTTCACGAACCGCTCAACTCTTTTTGAATTCTTGTGAATTCTTGGCTATTGCAATAAACGAAATGGCCTGGTTTAACCTCTTGTAAAGAAGGCTTATCCACAGAGTAATCATGCATCGAAGGATTGTACTTGATTCGCTTAGCCTTGGTCTTTTCAAACCGAGGATCCGGATGGGGTACTGAAGATAACAATGAGATGGTATAAGGATGTTTCGGATTGGCAAAAAGTTCATCTTTGGGTGCCAATTCTACCATCTTGCCATAGTACATGACTGCGACTCTGTCACTGAAATATTTGACAACAGACAAATCATGAGCAATGAACATGATGGTAATACCGAATTCGTTTCTTAAATCGTTGAGCAAGTTGATGACTTGGGCACGGATGGAAACGTCAAGGGCGCTGATGGGTTCATCCGCGATGATGAAATCTGGATTAACTACAAGCGCACGTGCGATACCAATGCGCTGACGCTGTCCGCCTGAAAATTCATGAGGATAACGGGACGCATGTTCCGGAAGCAGACCAACTGTTTCAAGCACTTTGTTGACTTTTTCAATGATGACATCGCTATTGCGTTCGCCACCAATTCTTAGACCTTCAGCAATGATTTCTTTGACAGTCATGCGTGGATTCAAGGACGCGATGGGATCTTGGAAAATCATCTGCATCTTTTTCATCAACTCATAGTTGTTGACACGATTATCCTGTCGTCTTGCGCGCATTTCTTCACGGAAGGATTGAATCTTAGCCAATTTTGCTTCTACGATCTTTTTAATCTCATTTTCATAAACTTGCTTTTCTGAAGGATTTTCGAGTTTGCCCTCATACTTGACTTTGAGTTCATTGGATAACTTTGCAGCTTCCTTCTTAGCATTTTTAATGCCTTCGGTCAGCGTCATAGTACCTGAGCCAACACGAACTCCTTGGAAATAAACTTCGCCATCGGTAGGTTCGTAAAGTCTGATGATAGAACGACCTGTCGTGGTTTTACCACAACCTGATTCTCCTACCAAACTGAATACTTCACCTTTATAGACATCGAAACTCACATCATCGACAGCCTTGATGACCAACTTGCTTTTTCCTACGCCTGTCTTGAAATACTGTTTGAGGTGTCTGACACTCAAAACGACATTCTTTTGTTCTGTCATGATTTCACCCCTTTACGTGCATCAGATGCTTTGTTCATGGTTTCAATACGTTCACTGATGATACTTGGCATTTCAACTTTTGGTGCATCTGGATGTAGTAGCCAAGTCGCAGCGTAATGTGTGTCGGAGACTTTAAAATAAGGGGGTTCCTGTTCAAAATCAATCTGCATCGCATAGGCATTACGATCCGC
This sequence comes from Acholeplasmataceae bacterium UBA6190, assembly GCA_002422045.1. Taxonomy (GTDB): domain Bacteria; phylum Bacillota_I; class Bacilli_A; order Acholeplasmatales; family Acholeplasmataceae; genus Peloplasma. Next base: position 9,964 of record DITG01000052.1, on the reverse strand, counting down.
GAATGCATCACCTTTCGGTGGAAACAGCATATTCGGAGGTGTTCCTGGAATAGCTGTCAGACGATCTTTCGAATTCAAATCTGGCATGGATGACAGGAGCGCCCATGTGTATGGATGTCTCGGTGTATAGAAGACTTCTTCTGATAACCCGATTTCAACAATTTTACCTGCATACATGACTGCTACTCTGTCAGACATGTTTGCGACAACGCCAAGGTCATGCGTGATGAAAATGACGGTCAAGTTACGTTCGACTTTCAAGTTCTTGATCAAATCCAATATTTGTGCCTGAATGGTAACGTCAAGTGCGGTTGTCGGCTCATCGCAAATCAAAACATCAGGATTTGCGGTTAAGGCGATCGCAATAACGATTCTCTGTCTCATCCCGCCAGAAAACTGGAATGGATACTGTTTGAACCGTCTTTCGGGATCAGGTATGCCGACTTCGTTCATGACTTTGAGAGCTCTTTCTTTTGCTTCTTTATGTGTGACTTTGACAAATCTTCTCAGCAATTCTCTCTGTTCTGCAATCTTTTTATTAAGTTCTTTTCTTTCTTCTGCAGATGCTTCCTTAAGTCTCAGTTGCAGGGGAGTAATCAGATTTTGAATCCGTTCTTTTTCAGCCTGATATCGAGATCTGATGGTTGCTCTTGCAACGCTCTTACGTGCCCATAAAGCGCTTCTTAAAGCAGGTAGTTGCACAGACAATGCTTTTTGCTTCTGACGATATTCAGCTTTTAATGCAGCAATCTTTGCCTTGTCAATGTTTTCGGATAGCTTGATTTCTTCAATCTCTTGTTTTAACTGCTTATGATTTTTTGCTTTGTTTTTCTTGATATTGACATACGCTGTCTTTTCGGCATGAATGAGTTCTTTATACTGATTACTCAGTCGTTTGCCATTGATGATCATACTTTCTGTGATCTGTTTTCCGATACGCATGATGGGATTCAAACTGGACAGAGGATCTTGGAAGATCATGCCGATTTTCTTGCCACGGATCTTATGGAAATCTTCTTCGGGGATCTGTACGAGGTCTTGTCCTTCATACATGATACTACCCTTATCAACGACTGCGTTGCCTGCCAATATACCCATGATGGCACGGGATGTTACAGACTTGCCTGAGCCTGATTCACCCACAATTGCGAGTGTCTCACCTTCATAAACATCGAAGGAGATGCTACGAACAGCACGAACCATGCCTGAGCCAGTTATAAATGATACGGTTAAGTCCTTAACGGACAATTTGACATTAGCCATTATTCTGACCCCCTCAGTGATGGATTGAATGCGTCGCGGAGTGCATTCCCGAACATATTGAATGTGATCATCAAAATTGAAATGATGACTGCAGGGAACACCGTCAAATACGGTTTGTCAAGCAACTCTGAACGGCTGTTGTTCAACAACACGCCCAGTGAAGAACCAGACAATGTGAACAATCCGAGGAAGGAGAAACTCTGACCTTCGCCAATACCGAAACCCAAGTATGAAATGGTGGATTCTGCGAAAATAACACCTGGAATCATCAAGACGCTTGCTGTAATGATGGTTCCGATACCGTTTGGCAAAATGTGTCTGAAAATCAGACGTCCATCTTTAGCACCAAGTACACGCGATGCGAGGACATATTCTCTGCCTTTATATCGGTAAAACTGAGTTCGAGTGACGGATGCCACTCCAATCCAACCTGAGACAATCAGGATGAGAATCAATGTCCAGAAACCTGGTCCGATCAGTGCTACGAAAATACTTAATGTGACCAACCATGGAATACGGCCAATGACTTCACTGAAACGTTCCATGATTAAATCAGTGATACCGCCATAGTAACCTGAAACTGATCCATAGACGACACCCACCGTAATGTTGATGAATGCGACGATGAAACCAATCAACAATGAAGTTCTTAAAGCAACCCAAGTGAGTGAGAACAAGTCTTTACCCGAACCTGTTGTGCCAAAATAGAAATAGGGAATGCCTTCATAACCCATGTATCTTGCATAGTCGACAATGACTCTATAGCTAAAGAAAATGGTACCATCGGGTCCCGGAATACCGGAATTCTGACGTAATACTTTCACAATCGGGCATCCTTCAGGGAATAACCAACCTAATGCGTTATCAGGATCTGGTGTAGAAACACATTCTGGGTTGTTTTGTAAAATTCTGTTGTATTCAGAAGATGGCATTGCTGTGATCAAACGATCGTCAAAGACTGCGCCATATGAATCAAACACGAAGTCAGCCAATGTCAAGACACCATTTTGTCTGACATAACGTCCGCCACCTTGACTGGATACTAGCGTATATAAGGATAGATTGTATCCTTCATCGATGATGGTTGGTGTTGTTGAACCGTTGTTGTAGAGTGCAACGCTCTTGAGTACAACGTTACTTTGAGAAACATCGGATCTGATACGAATCATCAGTCTTCCGGATGCGAAAAAGGCAAGTGTTGTTTCTTCAAACACATTGAAGGTGTGCTTGCCAGGTGCAGTGATTGTCTTCACAAGTTCAAACACAGTTGGAGAAGTCTCATAAAGCACTTCAACGACTTCATTATTGCCTGTGGACATCGAAAAGACATCGATTTCAAACATAGGATTCTGATTTTCTAAAATGAGAAACTCATTGACTGAACGAATGGCAGTCTGAGTAGAATTTCTATCGATGACGTNNATGACGAGTTGATTCTCTCCGCCAAAGCAGTTCACATTCTGGTAATTACACACTTCGGTATAATTTCTCAGTGTTTCCATTTTGATATACTTGGTGTTGAATCCAACAGGCAAACCTAAACCGGTTACTGGATCGACAGTGGTCAAGTCGACTGTTTGTGCAGTGAATTTCTTGGTGCCGTCCATGAAGCCTAACTTTTCAAGTCCTGGAACTCTAGGCGGTAAAAACGCCAACTGTTCTTCGAGAACAAGGTAATTTTTTGTTGTAACGATAGGTACTAAGATCGATAAGAAAATCATCAAGAACAAGATCACTGATGCGATGACATTGGTTCTGTTTTTTCCGAAACGAATCATTGCGTCTTTGAAATATCCGATTGGCTTTGTCTCAAAACGCTTGTCATATATCTTGTCGTCACGTTGAACAAACTTAAAATCTTCTTTTGTCAATTTATCGAATTGTTGCTTGCTCATCGTTTAGCCCCCATTCTGATGCGTGGATCAACGATACCGTAGGAAAGGTCAACCAACAATACGGCAAACAAACCGATGATCGTGTAGAACGCAGTAACACCTAAGATCAAGTTATAGTCATATGAACCTTGTGTCATTGCTTGAAGGAAAATACGGCCTGTGCCTGGAATACTATAAATCAGTTCAATGACAACCGAACCTGACAATAGTCCAACGAATGATCCGATGATACCTGGAACAAGTGGAACCATTGAATTTCTCATCGCGTGACGTATCACGGCTTGAGTTCTTGTCAAACCTTTAGTTCTTGCAAGTAAGACGAATTCAGAGGTCAATACTTCTCTTAATTCAGCTCTGGTTGTTCTGGTCAAGCCTGCAATGGCACCAAAGGAAAGACCCAGTACAGGTAATATCAAGCCTTTTAACTGAATGCCGCTACCGATAACGTCTCGAGCCGGAAATTGTGAGGGTACCCACTCAAGCATATACCCGAAGATCATGACTAAAATGGTCATGATGACAAAACCTGGAATTGAAATGAACACCATGACACCAAAAGAGATGGCATTGTCTGTGAAACTGTTGTTTTTAAGTGCTGCAATGATGCCCAGTGTGAATCCGATGGGGATATAGAAGATGAGGGCAATCAGATTCAATCTCATCGTGACTGGAATTCTGGCTGAAAGGAGCTGGAACACAGGGACATTGACTTGGACGCGTGTTGAAAGACCCCAGTTGAAGTCAACAACGATGTTTCTGACCCATCTGAAGTATTGAAGTGAGACTGGAATCGGCTCAAAACGACGAATTTGAAAACCTTCATCGATTGAGTAGCACTTATTGCACTCCTTGTATTCAGAAGAGCGATAAAAAGAAATGAATTCTGGATCTGTGTAAAGTTTCGCAACCATATAACCGTCAACAACCTGTCTGGCATAATAAATATCTCTGTCATCCTTTGTTGTAGGCGGATAATCAGGAGCCAGTTTCAGTAATACGAAGTTGAGCGACAAAATGGTAGCAAGAATGATGAAGATCCATATGGTTCTTACGATAATGTATCTTAGCATGTATTTCGCCTACTTTCTATAGATGTGTTGCTTAACGTCATGATGATCTCAGATGCTGTCTATCTAATTCTTGCTAATTCATCAAACAAATGACCATCGAATGTGTATATTTGAGTCATGAATCAGCAAGATTATGTTCGTATTGAAGAAAACTAATCTTAAAACTTGTTTTAATGTGAGATTTTTATAGAGAAAAAAAATATGAACATGTCGAATATTCGGTCTGTAATGATCAGATCATTGCAAAAGGATTCCCCAGTCCATAATCCATACTGTTTTTCAACTGTATCTTTTGATGAAAAAAAACAACATGCAAACCATCCAACTCTAAGGGAGGATGGTTTGCTGTCTTGTTAGATTTTGTTGTTTTTTGTGGTTCTAGTCAGGATTTTTTATTCTGGAAGAACTTCGCGACCATCAACAACGACGACTTCGCCATTCAAAGCGGAGACGATTGCATCATATGACCAGAGTTCCTTAACAAGTTCACCAGCGTTATTGGTGTAGAGAACTTCGATTTCAGGAACTGTAGTATCAATACCCCAGTTGAGTGTGAATCCACCACGGTTGTCAGAGGAGAATACATCGAGGAAGCCAGAAGCGTCCAGTGTAGAACCTGAGATACCACCGATGGAAAGATCAAACAGACCTGTCATCATGAAGTCGTAGTAGATGCCTGGGAATGCTTTAGCTTCTACAGTGATTTGTACGTTGATAAAGTTAACATCATCTTTGAATGCGAGTTCGAAAGCAGCCTTGATGTAGTCACCAAACAATACTTGTGCAGCGGAACCAGTGAAGATAAACAGCTTAACTTCAATGACACGTGGAACTGCAGCAGTACCTGGTAAGTAAACACCATCAGCAACGAGTTGAGCGATTGCAGCCTTGTAGAATGCAACGGATGCGTCAAAGTTGAAGCCGTTTGTTTCAACAGATAGACCTTCACCTACGGATTGACCTTGTGGAGTATCACGGAATGCGATACCAAGTTCTGGGTCAACCAGATAAGCTTGAGTGAATAGGAACTGTTGAGTCTGTGAAGTCTTCAATACTTCTGTTGCCAGTTTTTCTCTGTCAATCGCGAAGTACATTGCCTTCTTGAAGTTCAGATTTGCAAGTAGAGGTTCTGGAATATAACCGGATCCTGGGAATTGCAGTTCTTGTGCTTCTGGAGTACCGAGGCCGTTGATCATGATTCTAAATGTTGTAGCACCTGGAACCTGCTTCAGACCTGGATGGTTCTTGAAGGAATCATATCTTTCAGTTGGAACTGTTGCAGCTTCTAGTTTATTCGCAATGAATTCTTGGAATCTGATTGCAGCATCTGTAATGACTAAGAATGTTTGACCAGTGTAGAAATACTTGTCCTGATCATGGAATGTTGTGCTCTTAGAGTATCTTAATACTTTGTCTCTTTCGAAATAATCCAATCTGTAGAATCCATGATAAGCAGTAGTTTCTGGAGTTGTACCATAAGCTACACCTTGCTGTGCATAGAGATCCAAGTTAATTGGAGTCATAACGAATGAAGATAACCAGTATCTGATATTCCAGTCGGAAAGATTAGCATCAAATTGGAATTCAATCGTGTTGTTGTCAACAAGCTTGATACCAACAGAATCCCAATCAGCGCCGCTACCTGCAACGACTGCGTCGCGGTATGCTTTAGCACCAGTGACTGGAGATGTAGATGCCCAGAAGTGACCACCACCGGAGATCGCTCTGAACCAACCATTGTCAAGTGCAAGTTTGAATGTGTTAACAAAGTCATTAGCATCAATCACTTGGTGACCAGTTGGGAAACCTGTAGTAACTGTATCAGGATGATAATTCCAAGTTAAACCAGTCTTGATGGGGATTCTCCAAGTATTGGAAACAATCTTACCACTGTCAAGTGTTGTTGGGCCAACAGGAATTGGATCTCCGGAAGCCATAGATGGAACAACGACATAACCAGTCTTGTCTTGGTTGAATTCAAAACTATACAGAGTGTCAAGGAATGGGCTGATTGCGTCAGCGGATACCGAGTCATTGTATAACCATTGGTTCAATGTAACTGGGTTTGTAGAAAGAGCGGCACGGTATGTATACTTGCCGACTTGTCCTAGTTTACCATCATCCATGAGGACTGTTGAGTCATCAGAAGTCATGGTAGCGTATGCAGTACCCCAACCCATTACTGGAACGAATTGTTGAACTGGTAACTGGAGTCTGGAACTGTAAAGATTGAAACCAGAGTTAGCAAATGCTGGAACGCCGCCATACATGTTGTTCAGCAGATACTTTTCAGCAGCTGCGAAGAATGTATGTCTGAGTTCTGTAGTCGCAAACTTGTAGTCGAATGTACCATTTGCAAGAACAGCTTCGAGTTCGCCAACAACAACTGTAACAGTTCTGGTGACCGTAGTGGTCTTACCAGCAGCGTTGGTTACTGAATATGTCAATGTATATGTACCTGCAACTCCTGTGTTTACTGTACCTGTAACGACGATCGCGGATGTAAGATTACCATCTACTTCGTCTGAAGCGGTAATGCCTGCTCTAGGATCAAAAGCATCGCCTACTTCGATTTGGGAATTTTGAATACCCACGAGTACTGGAGCTTTAGCTTCTGGGGTTGGAGTTTCTTCAGTCGGACCGCAAGCGGCAATCGTGAATAAGCCAGCCAAGAGCAATAAAATCGTCAATAACTTTTTCATTCTTTCTTCTCCTTTTCATATTTATAATATGGTTTAAAGCAAGTTTACTATATTTTTGTCAAACAGTCAATATTAAGCATCGTTTTATGTATGAAAACGTATCCAAAATGCAATTTATGCACCGTTTTTATGAAATTTTCGGTGTATTTTAGTCAAATTCTAGATAACTGTATCCCATAAGACTCATGCTCGATTTTTGATGACCAACCAGTGATTCAATCCCTAGATATATATCTAGAAATCAGTCGTTGGCTTGATCGAGCAAAACTTGAGCGATGGTTGAGATCAATAATGCGTCATCATATAGTGTTGCAATCAAATAATCCGGTGTAATACCCTTTTCAATGGATAAATACGTATATCCTGAAACTTCATCTCCGACGCGAGTCGATAGGACATTATTGGTCGAAATCATGAACATGGTGCCATTGGGAAGGATAATGGTTCCAATCGATGAAGCACCACCTGAAGATTTTTGACCAATGACAGTCGCAATACCTGTTTCTTTGGCAATCGATGCGAATAGGTTCGCTGCACTGAATGTGACGCCTGATGTCTGAACAAACCAATTGAAGTTGTAAGCGACATATTCGGATTCGATGAAGTAAGAGGATGCTGAACCATCGGTTGGATTTTGAGAATGGTATGTGAAACTTTGCTCAGTCATGTAACCATAGATTCTTAAGACTGCACCTAAGTTACCACCTGTGTTGTATGTCAGATCGATCACGACATTTTCAACAGTGACAGGTAGAGCATCTAAAATGGCTTTGACTTCATCTGGTGTGTCGATCGTAAATCCTGTCAAGTAGATGATGACTGTCTTGTTATTATCAATCAGTCTTGATTTGGGCAGATTGTCAACACTACCGAATTTCGTTGTGATATAACTACGGATATTAGTGATGCCATATTCGCCAGTATAAAGCAATCTAGCTGTAGGTCCAAGTTGTGTGACTGCTGTCAAATACTTCTCATAAGTCAAGGCTGCATAATGTCCTGGCATGTTGAACCATGTATGCAAATCATCCACCTTATTCGAGAACTCAAACAGTCTGTCATGTAAAATGGTTGTCGTTCTGGAAAGCATGTCGTCTGCATATTGCTGGAGTACATCGTAGTAAGTGACGACTTCTTTGTCTTTCTTGAGTCCATAGAAATAATCGAATGTGAATGCAATGAAGTGATAATTCGCTTCTTTGACATCTTGTGGTGTTGCAGTGCCATTGGTTGAACTGGTTCTCAGTTGTCTTTGCAAATCATCATCATCTCTGCTGAATGTGTCAAATCCGATGAGTTTATCAACGTTGTAGTAAATATCATAATAGACACCGCCTGCGAAAATCAGATTCGCAATGTGGAAAGGCATCAGGTAAACATCATAAGTTTCATCAATGATTAAGTCAAAGCGATATTTGTCCAAATTCAATACAACCGTTTCCGATTCCCTAAAGTATGCATCCACATACACGAGACCGTCTCCGAAGTTGCTTTCAGTTGATTTCACATAGGATTCAAAGAAGTCAAAGGTATTGACAGTGACCGTATTGGCTGAAAAATCAATGATCATTTCATAATTCTTTGTGTAGAGTAAACCAGCGAAGTCTTCATATTCAACCGAATAGGAAATGGTGAGCAGATGACCAGCATACACAAATTCGATGATGGTTGTATCAATCGCACCTTCGAGGAGTCCGACAAAGGTTTCGACATCAATGTATGGTACTTTACCGCCATCGACGAAATAGACTGGAACTTCCGCTACTGGAGCGACAATGTATTCATCCGATGTCGAAGTGAACGGCAGTAACACTTGGCTAGTGACTTCACCTTCTTCAAGTGGCTGTAGGACATATTCGAAATCTCTGACGACAGTTGCAGTGCCATTTTTGGATGTGACAGTCATGATGACAGTCACTGGATCTTGATTGACGCCAGGTCTGAGGGGATACCCCTTGGCGGTCAGATGGTTTTTGTCACCGGATTCGAATGTGAGTACCGAACCGTTCACACCTGATGTCGGCAATGTTTCGCCAGGTTGCCATGTGAATGCATCCAGATCCATCGTTGCTTTTTCAAGCGCGGTATAAACTCGTGTGGCGACAATGACAGTGATGCTTTCGACTTTGGTGTTGCCTGCAGCATCGGTGACTGTGTAAGTAACCGTGTAAGTACCCGCGGTTGTCAAATTGACTGCTGATGCATTGATGACAATCGATGCAGTCAGATTTCCATCCACGTTATCAGTAGCAGTGACACCACTTGCATAATCGGGGGCTGGGTCACCAATGACGTAATCGATGTTTGCAAATCCGGCAATCACTGGTGCTATTTCATCGACTGGTGTGGGTGTCGGGGTTTCCTGACACGCAGCAAGCAGCGTGATGAACAAAACAGCAACCATATAAAGACTTTGCTTAAATATACGTTTCATGATCTTGTTCCTCTTTCTTTAATGTAATTAAGCATATTTTACTCTATTCACGCGTTTTGTCAATTTGTTTGGCGTCTTTTCTTCGAAAAAAGGTTCTTTTTTACAAAAAAACAGAAATCAGTGGCTGATTTCTGTTCATCTTGGTTTTTATTCTTGAGTTGTGTAGTCCATTGCGACATAGCGCTTGTACATGGTCCATCTTCTCTTGGCATCCGCTAAGTTCTTATCCAGAAGTTCTGCTGCATGATCGGGGTTGATCTGAGCAAGCTGAGCATATCTGGATTCTGAAAGCAGATAGTCATGATACTTGTCCCAAACGGGTTGCTTGGAGTCGATGACAAACGGGTTCTTACCTTCAAGTTCTCTTCTTGGGTCGAATCTGAATGTTGGCCAGTATCCGCATTCAGTCGCAAGTTTAGCCTGTGCGAATGAATTGGTCAGTCCGCCTTTGATACCATGTTCGATACAAGGTGCATAGGCGATGACAATCGATGGTCCTTCATAACTTTCAGCTTCTTTCAAGGCTTTGAGCACTTGTGATGGGGATGCGCCGTGTGAAATCTGTGCGACATAGACATGACCGTAACTCATCGCAATTGC
>DITG01000102.1 GCA_002422045.1 Acholeplasmataceae bacterium UBA6190 | reverse complement strand
ATATGAGGGTATGTTTTGAGTTCAGATGCGATGAATGCTCCGGTAAAACCCCCGAGGAATCCGGTAGCAACGCTATCGATGTCAAACTTCGCCAAGACAATCGAAACATTGATGCCTTTGCCTCCTGCCTTAAATACTCCCTCTTGAAAACGATTGAGTGATCCTAAATTGACTTGATCCGCTTGAATCCGATAATCGATGGCTGGATTGAGTGTACATGTGTAGATCATGTCATCACCGTTCAGAAATCCATACCGCTTGATCAAGCGGTGCAAACACAAATGATGATGTCACATCCCATTTGGATGTATCCGATAAGACATAGGCTTGTTTGGAATGTTCAATGGCAGTTTTTTTCATCGCACCTTCCTTTAAGTCAGGTGTCGAGTATCCAACCTTGGAAATGCCATTGGTTCCGATGAAAGCACGATCAAAATAAAATGATTTGAGCATTTCCACTGCAGTTTCGCCAACAATCGCTTCTGTGACAGGTTTGATCAGTCCACCCAAAATGATGACATTCAGTTGATGACGCATCAGTTCACAGGCAATATCCAAACCTGAAGTGACAAAGGTGCAGCCTTTGGCACGGATATGCTTGATCATCTGAAAGGTTGTCGATCCCGCGTCGATGAAAACAAACTTATCATTTTCAATCAGTCGAGCAGCCTGTTGACCGATCGCATCCTTTTCTTTTGTATAGAGTTGATTTCTTTCGTTTCGCAAAGTATCTTCCATGTGATGATCAACATAGATGACAGATCCATAGACCTCTTGGATATACCCTTGCTGTGCAAGGGCTTTGACATCTCTTCTGATGGTAGACTGGCTGCAATTCAAGTACTGTGCGATTTCTGATATCTGAACATCTCGGTTCATTTTGACATAATCGAGACATAACGATTGCCGTTTACTTCTTTGCATAAAGACCCTCCATTTCGATTCATACCTTGATTATACTATGATTCATTACTTTGTCAATCTTTTTCATTGATTTCCATTCTTGTTCATTCGTGCATGATCATCATCAAAAAACCAGTCCTTGGAGAACTGGTTGAATGATTGGTATCCATTTAGATATCGTATTGTGAGAGAATCTGAGCTGGCGTTTTTTTCAACAGCATTGCAACCGGGAACAACCCGGCACCAAGATTGATGGCATACAGGAGAATCAAACCAATCACAAACGTGAGCGGATTGACATAGAAGAAATTGAGTTGTCCGAGCAGTCCTTCCTGCAACCTACCAAGTGCGATATTGGCAAGCACGAATCCTACCAAGGTGGTCAGTGTCGTCAGAACAAAGATTTCAACAATGAACGATCTAAAGACATCGACTTTTCTCACACCGAGTGCACGGTAAACACTCACTTCGTAAATACGCTGGAATAAACTTGAACGTATGACAAAGTAGAATCCAAGCGTTGCTAGCCCCAACAGGATGCCTGAAGCCGATAGTGTCGATAGCAATACAACGGTCTGGTCTCTTGTGATTGCATTGTAAGCTTGCTGATAAATATCAAAGGCTTCGACATTGTTCATGTCATCCAAACGCTCTGCAAATGCCTTGGAATCTGAAACGAAAAAGTTTAAATTGGGTGATGCGGCAATCGTCATCTTTTTATTGTCATTGACTGTCATCAGCACATTGGCAATCGGTGTTGGCATATCATAGACACCAACGATTTGGAAATTGAAGGCATTCCAAGCTTTCGGGAATGTACCTGCGGGTTGACCACCAAACAATTGGACATAGGTTTGTCTGGAAACAACCACTTCACCATCTTGTGAAGGCATGACACCATGGGTCAAGAATGAGCTATCGACAAACGTATAAGGAACAGATCCGTTATAACCGCTTGTCGCGATATTATAGATGAACAATGCGGTATCTTCAGCCATATAGGCCAATTTGACTTTCGATTCGACGATGCCTACGATCTTAAAGGTCACATCCCCAAATTTGAATCGTTCATAGAAGATATGCTGGTAAGACCAGATGCCGGCATCTTGACCAGTCTTGGTTTCCACAAGGATTTCAGCCATGGCTTCGGAAATGAGAATCTCATAGCGATTGGATGGCATTCTGCCCAAAACCAATTGATTTGAACTCACATGATTCAAGGTTTCAATTGGCGCATTGAACATGGCGACCGGAGAATCGTTGGATGCTCTGACAAATTCAAAGGTGACATTCCCATAGGGATTGACATAGAACTTGGGATCTTCATCTTCGTTGAGTGCCATGACTTGGTTATAAGTCCATAACGTGCCTGTCTGCTGAACATTCACATAGCCTTTCGGCAATGACATATAGATTTCAGGACGTACGATGGCAACCGCAGCAAGCGTTGCAATCGCAATCGCGATCACGACACCTGCAATCAAGAATGATGCAAGCATCAATTTTGCTTTCGCAGATGCTTTGAGCACTTTTCTCAGCGCCATCAGAAGCGACTGTTTGAAGTTGACCATCATCGCAGAATCTCTTTTGACATCCTTGTTATCCAAGATGGATAAATCAAAGGCTGTCTGAGTGATCTCTTCTCTGGTTTTCTTCTGATAATGTTCATCCTTGATGATGACATTGGAAGACTTATCGACCAATTTGATTTTTTGATAAGCGGTATCCATATCGATGTAGAGAGTCTTGTTCTTCACAATCAACCGGATGGTAACAGGTTCTTCTCCCTCTTCGTGATCGGTATAAAATGCAGTACTGAGTTTTCCATCAGACTGAATAGAAACTTCTTTCAGATCTTTCAAATAGATGGTATCATCTTTGTCAATCGAATGATCATCCCCTAAGACATTGGTATAATCGTCAATGACTTGACCATCTTTGATTTCAATGATCCGGTCACCATAGAATTTCGCGATATCTTTTTCATGTGTGACCAGAACGACAAGTTTTTCTTTCGAAATTTCTTTGATGATGTTCATGACATCAATCGTGTTTTTACTGTCTAGGTTACCCGTTGGTTCATCGGCGATGATGACTTTAGGATTTTTGACCAGCGCTCTGGCAATCGCGACACGTTGTTGTTGCCCGCCTGAAAGCTGAAGTGCCTTTTTCTTTCTATAGGGATACATGCCAACAGCTGAAAGGATATAATTGACTCTTTTCTCAATGATTTCAGGATGATTGATACCGATCATTTTCAAAACGAATGCGACGTTATCAAAAACCGAAAGTTCAGGGAGTAAGTTATAATTTTGGAAAATGTAACCGACGGATTCATTTCTGATCAAATCCCAAGTGTTTGCATCATAATCCTTGATGACTTCACCACCAAAATCGATGACACCACCTTGAACCTTATCCAAACCTCCGATGACATTGAGCAGTGTCGTCTTACCAGAACCGGATGCTCCAAGCAAAATCACGAGACCTTTTTGAGGAAACTCGAGTGTGATGTCATTCAAGACATGAATTTCATTTTTTTGATGTCTGTTGAAGTATTTTTCTAAATGTTCTACTCTGATCATGGCCTATTCCCCCTTGCTCGCACTCAAGGTCTCAATGACAGACTGCTTGAATACTTTCTTGTTGAATCTCAATCCGAGCCATGCTCCAAATGCCATGAATGCAAAGACTAAGATGAAGTAGTCTTGGAATTGCATGTAAATGAGTGAAGACCTGATGATGGTGACATTCGCTCTCAAAATCGTCAGTATGGCGAATGTCAAGGAAAATCCGACAACCGATAACATCACTTGTTCTAAGACAACCAGTCTTGCCAAGAGCATCTGGTTTGCACCGATCGATCGATAGATAGCGAAATCTTTCTTTCTAGAATTCATGACGTTTCTGGTTACTGCATGCACGATAGTATATAAGAACAAGCCAATAACGGTCAAAGACACAAATGCCAGAATCCCGCGCATGAACTTCGTGAATGCTTGCATCGGATCTGTGATGTTGGAAGGATAATAGATTTTATACGTTTCAGAATCCAGATTTTTGATGAGCTGTCTGCCTGCAAAGATACCATCTACACTGACCGATAGCATGACTGTTTCATTGTCTTCTAAGTATAAACTTTCAAAATTGACCATGAAAGCCTGGATGACTGAATCATAAAATGATTGTGACAGTTCTGCGAATCCATAATTGGTTGCAGTCGATGAGATCGATACACCTGTCATGACGACAGTGTATTCGATCTGATTGTATCTGGATTTGAATGTCACACTTTGATTGTTTTGAACCGTAGCTGCCCCTTCACCATAAAATGTGATGTCTTGGGGATTGTTCTGCCAGCTTTTGCCAGCATAATATTCGGTACCTGCTAGGGTAAACGAAAGATTGGATGAGATTTGACTTGAAATCCGTTGATAGCGAGAGATGACGACTCTGCCACCCGTTCTTTCTTGTTCGATCCAAGCCTTGGAAAAATAGATGTCATTTCTTTGTAAGTTGTCAAAACCTGAAATGATGAAATTACCGATGGTGAGTTCACCACCAGAACCGTAATCATAAACATAGACCAGCACTTCTTGGCCGATATAAAACTGAGACCAGTTGTTGGTTGTGATGACGATTTCATTTTTCGCGACTGGAATACTCCCGTCAACATCACTGGCCAGTAAGACTTCCGCTGTGTCTGTGCCATCGGCATACATGTTTGCATACTCGAATATGTTGGTCGATCTGATATTAACCTGAACATCATTGAACAAGAGATCTGCCTGCTTGTAGACATGTCTCACATATCGCATACTGCCAATATTCAAGACTTCTTGATCGGTAAAACTTGTGCCATCCCGCTTTTCAATGAGGAGTCTTGTTTCAGGAACGCTTGGGAAAAGTTCAGATCTGCCTAAGTCAGCTTCTCTGACACTTTGCATCTGATTGGTATAGATGATGGTGAAGACGCCCATGACAATCACTTGAAGGAGCAGCATGAAAATCATCTTACGAGGTGTAGCCAGTAGATTTCTCAGTCCAAACTTGAAAAGTGTCGGAAAAGTCATGCGTTTGATTTTAGGCACATTAGTCAAGAATTGTGGGGACACGGTTTTGACTTTTTTATCCTCAACCACTTCGCCATCCATCATTTTGATCTTGCGCGTCGCATATTCGGCAACTTGTTCGTAGTCATGTGTGACCACGATGATGAGTTTATCTTTGGCAATATCACTGAGTAATTTCATGACCTGAGCACCGGATGTTGAGTCCAGATTTCCAGTCGGTTCATCGGCAACGATGATCGGGCAATCTTTAGCAAGTGCTCTGGCGATGACTGTACGTTGTTTCTGTCCGCCTGACAACTTGGATGCCTTATGATGCTTATGAGATGTCAATCCTACTTTTTCAATCAGTTCTAACGCTCTTGGTTTCCGTTCTTTTGCTGGATAACCTTGAATCTCAAGGGCCAGCATGACGTTTTGAAGCACCGTATAGGAATCAATGATGTTATAGTTTTGAAAAACGAAACCAATATAGGTTCCTCTGTATTTCTCCCAATCGGTAATGGTATAATGGGATGTTTCTTCTCCAAAGAGATAGAGTTCGCCGTCTTCATAACCATCGAGGCCTGAAATGACGTTGAGCATCGTAGATTTACCTGAACCGGATTCCCCTGTGACAGCAACAAACTCGCCTAAGTCAAACTCAAGCGAGATGTTTTTCATCCCGACAGATACGGTTTCTTCCGATTTGTAATATTTCGCTACTTTGTCTAATTTGATTAAACTCATGATCTGTGACCTCCGGAAATGATAGAGAGTAAGTCTATGGGGTGATGGATGATGTAATCTGCATGGTGACTTCTGAGCAATGCTTCAGAACGGAATCCCCAAGTCACACCAACACTCGTTAAATGTGCGTTTTGTGCAGTGATGATGTCGACTTCGGAATCTCCGACATAAAGGACTTCTTCAGGATTCAAGTCTAGGATATGAAGTGCCTTGAAAACCATTGCAGGATCCGGTTTGATGGGAATCCCTTTGACTTCTCCGACCGAGGCATCAAAGTATCCCTTGAACATCTCGATATTCAACGATTGGACCAGGTGTTCAAACTTATTGGAAACAACCGCTAACTTGAGTCCTTTGGCTTTCAACTTGTAGAGTAGCTCCATAATGCCTGGATAAGGGCCTGTATGATCACTTGAGTGTTGATCATAGTAGGTTTGATAAACTTTCCAAACATCGTGGATCTGTTCTTTCGTGAAAGTTTCTGGTGTCACACGTTCAATCAATTTGAGTGCACCGTTACCGACAGCAAGTTTGATGTCTGATTCTGTTTTTGTGGGTAGATGAAATAAGGTGAGTGCATGGTTGACACTCTGTGTGATATCGGTGAGTGTGTTTAAAATTGTGCCATCCATGTCGAAGATGATGCCTTTGATCATGTTGTTTCCCCTTTGTTGTGTTTTGTTTATTATATCACGAATTCCTTGTATGATATTGGGTGTTTTATGCAAGTTATTTGAAAATGATCTATAGATCAGTCCAGTGAGTTTGTGAAATTATCATGATGATTTCATTATACCATTACAGAAATCATCATTTTAATAATAAGTCTTTACAAAAGATTTGGTTTGATGTAAGATATATGCGCTGGGGATGTTATGGATTCGTCACGGCATGGAGTATCGCATAAGCATGTCATGGTCGCTCATGTAAAAAAGCCGAGGTTATAATAACCGGAAACCAGTCTTACTCTTTCGCTGCCTAAGAAAAGGTGCGTGCCAATTCTGAATTTACTTACGGTTCTGATGCGGCCAACTCAGTAAGTTATATCTATTGTTGAACCTAGACCAATAGACGAATACCATAGGATAGTGCCGTGGACTTTTGTTCGTTTCGTATACGGTGCGAAATCATAAACGGAATAAACATGTAGAAAGTGTTATGCGAAGTGTTTTGCACAGGGGTTCAAATCCCCTCATCTCCACCATTTTTTTTAATCACATGAGGTTTGATACCCGTTCACAGAGTATCAAACCTTTTTTCATACAAAGAGGTGATTTTTCCAATATGGCATTCTCTGTTGTCGAAAAACAAGGGATCAAAAAAAGTACAAATCATTGAATCGAATCAAAAATCAATATGTTAAAATGATGATACAATGATGCGCTATGCCTTTCCAATCTATGAAATATGCCAAAGGGGAAAATGATATGAAGTATGTATTTAATTTTGTCTTGATCTTATTATTAGTTTTTGTTTTACTGATAGCTCCTAAAATTGGAGGACTCATCGCTGATTTGTTCAATGTTCAATCCATTGACCCTGATGGAGCATTCATGTGGATTAGCATACATCACATCGCACAAGCACTCATCATCATGATTCTGATGTTTTTCTTTGTGAGATTTACAAATGTTCAATTTCATCTAGGATTAGGAAATCGCACAGTTGGTTTGAATTATCTCAAGAAATTCATGATGATCTTTTCAATATATACTGCAATCGCGTTTATCATGACTATTCTATCAGGTTCATTCAGCCCATTTGCATATCCGCTTACCGGAAGAAATATTGCAGGTTATCTAGGATTTCAACTCTTGTTGTCTGGACCTTCTGAAGAACTTATTTTTCGAGCATTTTCTATCAGTCTATTTGCCTTCTTGATCACTGAGAAAAGACTAAATAAGCACATCAGTTATGCTGTTTTGTTTTCTTCAATCATCTTTGGAATTGCACACATCAGCTTTTCATTCAATCCTTTTTCTATCTCATATTCGATCTTTCAAGTCGGTTATGCGATTGTATTGGGCTATTTTTATGGCGATTGCTATGAAAAATCAAAAAGTGTAGTGTATCCCATGATCATGCATAGTTTTACAAATGTTCTCATGATTGGATTGACTGTAATACTTTCTTTCTTTCTATAAAAAATCTATCTCTATTTGAATACAAAATCAGAAATACAATCATTAGATTTTTCACTTGTTATCTCACTTGAAGTGTTGAAATCCAACGGGCGGAATCTGACGACTTCTATGTCAGACATGATCATAGGACTTTTTGCAATGAAGAATTAGAACCAATGTGTTAAAGTAGAACATATCATGACTTTTCTGATTTCAAAATGCTATAATTGGTTATGAATAGCG
Organism: Acholeplasmataceae bacterium UBA6190; assembly: GCA_002422045.1. Classification (GTDB taxonomy): domain Bacteria; phylum Bacillota_I; class Bacilli_A; order Acholeplasmatales; family Acholeplasmataceae; genus Peloplasma. Next base: position 3,127 of record DITG01000102.1, on the reverse strand, counting down.
GGGTAAATCATATGCAAGAATTTTTTAGTGATCAAATCGGACAATCCATCGAATGGTTCAGTTCGACACACATCTTTTTATTAATAGGCTTTTTTTTATCGCTTGTCTTTTTTTGGATCATCGGTCCAAAACTGAGAACACTCAAATATGAAAAATACATCCGTTATACGCTCGTCGGATTGGCCATTTTGTTTGAATGGAGAGTTTTTGAGCATAGAATCCTCAATGGTTCCCTCTTTCGGATTCCACTGTGTGGGATTGCTCTGTATGGACTCACCTATGCACTTGCATTCAAAAAAGAAAAGATATTCAATATTGTCTATTTTTATGCCTTTGGGACTCTCTTGACCTTTTTCTTCTTTGATACTTTATGGGGACTCGATCGATGGGATGGCTGGACTTATTTCGGAGCCCATGCCGCGATCGGATGGTTCGCCATTTATGGATACAGAGTGCTTGGATTTACTCCACTTAGGAAAGATTTAATCACTTCTATGATTTGGCTATCCGGATATGGTTTGATTTCTGGATATGCAACGTTTAAATTCGGTGGATCAGATGAATTATTTCTCATGAACCCTCCCGTTGATTTCATGATCATTTTTCAAGAAATCCATCAAGTCGTTTATGATGTTGTCATCGTTTTATTAGCTGCACTCTTGATGCTTGGTATGTATTCGATCATAAAGATCGCAGAAAAATCAAAATATAAGTATCAAAGTAAGTGACAGTTGTCCTTGAATGGCAACATCAGATTCAAATGATCAATTTCTCCCTGATGAGTCATAAAATGTGCATAAGAAGATGAATCATCATAAATGGTTGTGATTCAATACAAAACCACTCATCACCTTTTCATATATTCTTAAATACAGATTCAATCACTTCAGGAAAATCTCATCCATAGCACTTGATTTGCTTTCATTGGGTTAAAGCACTATAATGAACTCGTCATGGGAGGTAATAATGATGTTTCAGACAGATCCATGGATTGACACGTTCATCAGTCAGGCAACAGTATGGAAAAACGAGTATATCGCATTAAGACAGATTTTATTAGAAAGCGGATTGAAGGAAGAAAAAAAGTGGTGGCAACCCGTTTACACACAAGAGGGTAAAAACATTGCCATCATCGGTGCCTTCAAGGATTTCATATCGATTGGTTTTTTCAAAGGTTCACTTCTTTCAGATCCCAATCATGTGTTGGTCAAACCCGGAAACAACACCGAGTCTTCAAGACTCATCAAATTCAAAGATTCAGATGAGATTCATGCACAGTCTGATATCATCAAGGCTTACATCATAGAAGCAATCGCAATAGAAAAAGCAGGCCTCAAGATCGAATACACCAAGGATCTCGAGTATCCTGATGAACTCTATCAGATGTTTCATGAATATCCATCGTTGAAAGAAGCATTTGAAGCCTTGACTCCTGGCAGAAAAAAAGGATACATCTTATTTTTCGATGCTCCCAAACAATCACAGACCAAGAAATCAAGAATTGAAAAACACATTGACCGGATCATGGATGGCAAAGGCCTTCATGATGAATAGTCATCCATTGAAAAAGCCATCCGCGGATGGCTTTGTTCTTTATATCTATAGAGTTCACTAGGTTTGTGAAACCTTCGGATTGTTTGTCTGTTGATGAATATGAATCAAGATGAATACCGAAATACCGATGAACACCAAAATAACAATGTAAAGATATCCTGTCCAACCGAGCACATCCATGATCGTACCAGAAATCAAAGATCCGATGATGGAACCGACGCCGTAAGCTGTAAACATCACACCATATTTTCTTGAATATTGTTTGATGCCATAGAATTCTTTGATGGTTGCTGGAACGATGGCGAGCCAAGCCCCGAGATTAAACCAAAACAGTCCGAATGAAATGACATAGAGCACGATATGCTGTCCTTGATTAAGCAAGCCCAACAAAGAAGCCAAAGCGATCAAACCAAGACTGAGCAATACGGAAAATCTGAATCCTTTTTGATCCATGAGTTTTCCAAATAGCGGTCTTGCAAGTCCATTTAAAAGTGCGAAAAACGACAGTGATAGTGTGACATCTTTCGCATCAAACCCATAGTGAACGACTCCAATCTGATAAGACAAACCAATCATCATCAGTCCGATGGTGGTTGCAATCACAAACAAGCCATAAATCCGTTTGAATGGCTTGAGTCGCTCATGCACCACAGGATCAGGCACAACAGCTTTGAATTCCGTATACTCTTTGAGAATGAAAAGGTAAGACAAGGGTAACTGGATCACCATAAATAAAAGACTGAAGACGAAGAAAGTTGTTTGAAGACCGACTTTTTGAATCAGCAAACTTGCAAGGGGTGCAGTAAGTAAAGGCGACATTCCAAATCCGAGTAAGATAATGCCTGTCATCAGTCCGCTTTTCTTCGGAAATAGTTTCTGGACCATGTAAATCGGTACACCATAGACCATGCCAACCCCAGTTCCAATCAAAAAACCGTAGGCAAAGACAAGCAGAACAAACGCACCTGATAATCCGGAGATGAACCATCCTGATGCAATGAGCAAGGTACCGAAAAAGACAAACTTTCTCAGTCGATTTGGCTTGAGCAAACGACCTGAAATCATCATCGACAGCGCATAGAAAAACAGTGACGTCATGTAGGGCAACCCACTTTTGAAGGTTCCGACCTGATAAGTGCTTTCGATGTGAAAACGAAAGACACTATAGGCATAGACAGTACCCATGAGTAACATCATCACGATGGAAGATAAAATCATCAAAGAATGTTTTTTTGTTGCCATAGCGTCTCCTTTGTCAAAAAATCTATTTCATTATAACATATTATGGACAATCCTCAAATCATCGATGCTTATGACGCTTGACACATCTCATTTTTTCGATGGCTTCAATTTGTCGTCTCAATCAAAAAAGCCCAAGCGGGCTTTTTTAGTTACGATGATTGATGATTTATAGTTTTGACGAATGATGTGTCTCATGAACTTCCAAGTTGGTAATCATTTCGATGAACGTTCGTGCAATGATCGGATCAAACTGTGACCCTGAACAGCGTTTGACTTCCTCTATGGCCTTTTCTACACTCATGCCTTTACGATAAGGACGGTCTGATGTCAT
>DITG01000035.1:242-12577 GCA_002422045.1 Acholeplasmataceae bacterium UBA6190 | reverse complement strand
GTCACTTGAAAGACTGACGAACCTCTGTGTGAAAGCCAAAGAAGAAAAAGATTCGATGGTCTTTTTGCATCATGTCGAAAAAGGAACGACCGATAAGTCTTACGGGATCCAAGTGGCATCCCTTGCACATCTGCCCAAGAGTCTGATTGCCCGCTCGAAACAGATTTTGCTGAAACTCGAGAAAAAAGAACACAAGATATCGCTTGATCTTTTCAACTATGAAGCGTTTGAATCTGAAGAGAATGTCTCGGTACAGAATCCAGACGAACAGTTTGTCTTGGATGAAATCATGAAACTCTCAACCGATCAAATCACACCAATCGATGCACTGTTGTTACTCAAACATTACCAGATGCGACTCAAAAAGAAAAACTAAGGAAGAATAAAATGCCTGTTATCCGTCAGATGGATGCGAAGCTCGCCAATATGATTGCTGCCGGTGAAGTCGTCGACCGACCCGCCAGTGTCATCAAGGAGCTTGTTGAAAATGCTATCGATGCCCACGCCACTCAACTTTCTGTTGAGGTTTTTGACATGGGCATGAGCAAAATCATCGTGACCGATAACGGCGTCGGAATGGATCATGAAGATGCGCATCTCGCATTTTTGAGACATGCGACATCCAAAATCAAAGATGCAGGTGACTTATCAGCGATTGGCACACTCGGTTTCAGAGGAGAGGCACTTGCTGCAATCTCATCGGTATCGAAAGTGACATTGAAAACAAGACAAAAGGATACGGAAGGTATCGAAGTGAACTACCATAGCGGGCTGTTTGTTTCTGAAGGAAGTACGGCCATCAATATAGGGACCACCATCATGGTTGCTGACTTGTTCTACAACACACCCGCAAGATTCAAGTACATCAAATCAGAAATTTCAGAAAAAAATGCAATCACCGATATTTTTGACCGTTTGGCGCTTGCCAATCCTGGGGTCAGAATGAAACTCTTGATGGATGGCAAACTGGTCAGAGAAACATTTGGCACAGGGGACTATCATAGCCTGATTGACCAGATTTATGGCAAATCGATGACGCAAGGCATGATCGAGTTTTCCCATGTCTTCCAAAAAGTGAGAATTTCAGGACATCTGGTATCCCCATCGATTTCTAGAACACGCAAAAAAGACATTTCTGTCATTGTCAATGGCAGATACATTAGAAATTATGCTTTAGTCCAAGCGGTTGTTGATGGATATCACAGTTTCATGATGGTCGACAAATATCCGATTGCCGTGATTGAAATCGAGATGGATCCGTCACTGTTGGATGTGAATGTCCATCCTCAAAAGTATGAAATCAAGTTTGCAAACGAATCGATGATGTCGTATCAGATCGAACTTTTTGTCAAGGATGCGCTTTTGAAAAAGAAGCATCCGATTCAAGATAACGTCCAGAAAACAGAACCCAAACCCAGCGAAACCTATACGCCACTCTCATTTGAAATCAATGATCAGATGATCGAGGAACACAAAGATATTCAATCAACTCAAGGAAAATTCCCACCACTGGATTATGTGGGTGTTTTTGGTGGAACCTATATTTTATTCCAAAATGTGGAAGGACTGTTCTTGATGGATCAGCATGCCGCACAGGAAAGAATTCGTTATGAATACTATTTTGAAGCACTGAAAAATCCCAAACATATCCAAAAAGGATTGCTATTTCCAAGACCACTCCATCTCACTCAAGAAGATCTTTCCGTGATTGAGGCATACCATCCAATGTTCGCATCATTTGGCTTCAAATTCAATTTGAAAGGTGATCTCATCAGTTTGCCCATCTGGCTTCATGATGGTGAAATCGATCTTGCGATTGAAGGGATGGTCTCGATGTTACAAACCAAAGGTTTGATTGACTTAGGGATGCTCAGAGACCGTTTAGCCAAAGATATTTCATGTAAAGGGGCAATCAAGGCCAATCAACATCTTTCCAAACCAGAAATCGACCGTTTACTCAAAGATTTGGAGGCTTGCGATAACCCGTATACATGCCCCCATGGCAGACCGACACTCATAAAGATTACCCATCATGATGTCGAAAAAATGTTCAAGCGGGTGATCTGATGAAAAAAGTTGTTGTTCTCGTCGGACCGACTGGTTCTGGGAAGACAGGATTATCCATCAAACTTGCCAAGCATTTTGGCAATGAAATCATCAATGGTGATTCTGTCCAAGTGTATCAGGGACTCGATATCGGATCTGCAAAGATCAAGAAAACAGAAATGGAAGGGATTCAGCATCATCTCATCGATGTTGTCTCATTGAACGACTCCTATAGCGTTTATCAGTTTCAAACCGATGTCAGACGTTTGATCGAATCCATCGACCGTCCCATGATCTGTGGTGGAACCGGGTTATACATCAAGGCAGCACTTTATCTATACGAATTTGATGAAGGTGGCAGAAATGATGCCTTTGATCAGATCTACCAATCGAAAACCAATGAAGAACTGATGGATTTGCTGCTTGAACTGGATCCGGAGATCAAGATCGATATCCATAACAGAAGACGCATCTTAAGAGCGCTTGAACTCGCATTGTCCGGTGTGAAGCGTTCGATGAAACAAAAGAAAGATCATTTGCTTTATGATGCATTGATTCTTTACCTAGATATCGACAGAAATATCCTTGAACCTAGACTGAAGGAAAGACTGGATCATATGATTCATGCAGGATTCATCGAAGAAGTCAAAGCGTTGAAAGCCCAAGGGTTCGTCTTGAACACCATCGGTTATCGTGAAATGAATCACTATCTCGAAGGCGAGATGACACTTGAGGAAACCAAGGAAATGATTGTCAAGGTGACCAAGAAACTCGCCAAGAAACAAAAGACATTTTTTAAAAACCAAATGCAGGTGATCATGCTGAATGCCCTTGATCCTGATCTTTTCGATCAGGCCAAGACAATCATCGATCTATTCTACGGAGGAAACCATTGAACATTTTTCTGATTGGCATGCCAGGGTCAGGCAAAACGACAGTTGCCAGACATCTAGCAAAAGCCAAAAATCTTACCTATATCGACTTAGACGGCATGATTGAAAAAGATGCCAAAATGTTCATCGAAGATATTTTCGAGAAATACGGTGAACAGACATTTAGAAGTCTTGAAACAGAAGCACTCAAAAGATTGCCAGAAGATGGTGCAGTCATTGCTTGCGGTGGAGGGATTGTCACAGTCAAAAGCAATCAAGATCTGATGAAAGGTCTGACCATCTATTTGGATACAGATATCGATGTCATCAGAGAACGACTCAAGACTGATTATGTGAGACCTCTGCTCAAACAGAAATCACTTGAAACACTCTATGATGAGCGATTCTTGAAATATCAGGACTTTGCTGATCTGATTGTCTCGAACCAGCAAAGTGTCGAAGAAACCGTCAAAACGATCATTGTATTGCTTGAAAAAAGAGGTGTGAGATGAACATATTAGTCATTCACGGTCCAAACTTGAATATGCTTGGCAGAAGAAATCCAGAACTTTATGGTCGTTTTTCCCTTGAAGATTTGTATGATGAATTATCAGATACCTTCACCGATGTCGAGTTCACGTTTTATCAGTCCAACTATGAAGGTGAACTGATTGATGTGATCCAGCAAGCGATGGATGAACCTTTCGATGCGCTGCTCATCAATCCAGGAGCACTCACCCATACGTCAATCGCACTCAGAGATGCACTCGAGATGCTTGAAATTCCTAAAGTCGAAGTTCATTTGTCTGATATCTTGAACCGGGAAGACTTTAGAAAAACAGATCTCATTCATGATGTCTGTCAAGCCCGCTTCATGGGCAAAAAACTAGACAGTTATTTAGAAGCAGTCACTTATATCCTTACCTTAAGAGATTAATCAGAATAGCTCAAGCATTCTTGAGCAAAAGCATGAAAAATGCCACTTTTTAAACCATCAAACGACAAAATCGGTGCTTTTTTGGTTGTGTATGTCGGTTCTTTCATGTATAATGAATACGGCAAAAACCGATAAAGGAGACTTACCATGATTTCTACTAACGACTTTAAAACAGGACAAACCATCATTTACGATGGCAATATTTATTCCGTCATTGAATTCTTGCATGTTAAACCAGGCAAAGGCGGCGCATTCGTCAGAACCAAACTGAGAAACTTAAGATCAGGATCCGTCACAGACGTGACGTTCAACGCAGGCATCAAACTTGAAAGAGCACAAATCGACAAGATCATGATGCAATATCTGTATGCGGATGGCACCAATCATGTATTCATGAATGGTGAAACTTATGAGCAAATCGATATTCCAAAAAATCAGATCGAACGTGAACTGAACTTCATTTATGAAGGTATGTCCGTCGAAGTCATGTTCTTCAACAATTCCGAAGTCCTTGGCGTTTCATTACCCGATAAGATGGCCCTTCAAGTGGTTGAAACGGTACCCGGAGTCAAAGGTGATACCAAAACCAACGCGATGAAGGATGCGATTCTTCAGACAGGACTGATGGTCAAAGTACCGATGTTCATCGAAGAAGGCGAAAAAATCATCATCAACACCAACGATTCTTCATACGTTTCCAGAGACAAATAACGGATGGATCCCTCTAGGGGTCCTTTTTTTTACATTGGTGGTATGATAGAATTAAATAAATCAATCAGAAAGGGGTGAGGATATGGAGAAAGAAAACAAAGTATTCATCAAAGGCAAATTAAACAAGAACTACAACAAAGGCCAAGTGGTTGTCTTTAAGGATGCCGAAATCTCCATCTCTGAAGGAAACATCTATCATGTCACTTCAGCATCCAAGAAAGGCAAATCCTCGCTCTTGAGAATATTATCCAATGTCGAATACAACGATCTTTATACGCTTGGCTTTTTTGTCAAGACCGAAGACATCAGTTATATGCCCCCTCAACTTTTTTATTATCGCTACATGACAGTGAGTGATTATATTGAATTTCATGCAGATATCAATATCAAACTCTTGAAGCGTGATCTCTTAGAAGTCGTGGAACAGTTCAAACTGGATTTGAAATGCCCGATCATCGAACTGTCTATTCGCGAACAGATGTTGCTCAATCTGTTCATCTGTCTATCTCAGGAAAAGAAACTCTATGTGATCGATGAACCTTTTATGAGCATCGAATCTTTCGATATCGCTCCCTTGAAAGCTTTGATTTCCAAACGGTTTGATTCAACCAAAGCCATCATCATTGCAACAGAGCATCCATCGATCATGCAAGGTCTTACAACGGAAAGACTGACGATTCAAGATCCTTCACTGATTGTTTCTCAATCAGGAGGTGATGCTGATGTTTAAGTTGCTCAAGATTGAACTGAGAAGATATCTGTATCCGATCCTCTTGATGTATCTCATGCTGATGTTTTATCTCATGGTTTCTGAGATGCGTTTTTCACTGGATAGTTTGATCACCGATATCGGTATCGGAGTGATCACGCTTGTCCTTTTGTTCTTTCAGATCAAAGATTTGTTATCTGTCTATCCTATGATGTACAGACAGACAACTTATAGCCCGAAAACCATCTTTTACTCCAGAGTTCTCGTTGTCTTTTTACCAGGTCTTGTATGGTTTTTGATTGCTCTTGTGATGATCAACATCAAAGCGGGTATCCTCTATATGGAAAACCCGATTCGGTATATCGTGATGGAACATTCCATGATCAGATATGTGCTGGTTGGCAAGCGGTTCATCGAATTCTTTGTCCCACTGCATACCATCATCAATCTGTTGATTTATGTCTTGGTGATCATGTTCACAGCGATTTCGATCAAACAGACACTTGATTTTTCCAAAACCGAACAAAAAACGAAGAAAACCATCGTTCTGATCACGAGAGTGATTGTTTTGCATGTGATCTATCGATTTGTTTTGCTTGGGCTGATTTTGCTTTTCAGATCGATTGATTTGAACTATGTCAGGTATTATGTTGTCTTGGGCCAGACCTGGAGCCCGTTTTATGTGAACTTCCTATTTTTCCCCGCATGGATTATTTATGGCCTTGATCTGAAACGATTGGATGATCTGATTTATCAGCGAATGATTCCTTTGGAGCATGTCTACATACCCCGTATCATGGATATTTATGAAAGGGTGGAACGCAATCGATGAACATTCCCTTTTTGAAAAAATGCATGGTCATGACGGTCATGTTTGGTTTTTTAATCTTTGTTTCAGCATGTCAGGAAGTTGTCCGAATTGTAACCGATCAGGGACTTGCTAAGACATACTATGTTGAGATTGGTGATCATGTCGATATTTACATGGATCACATCAAGGAACGATATGATTTCGATACCTTGAAATTCGGTTCTCTGTTTAGATCATATACGGAAGAAGAACATCCGTACCGGACAGAGTTCGGTACTGTCTTCATCAATTACCGAAACGAAGTGATTGCCATCAATACCGGTGTCGCAGAACTGGCAGTCCATCTGTATAAAAACGGTGAAAAACTCGTGACAGTCGCACTCGGCAAGATTGTCGTTGCCCCGCGCGTCAATCAGTTTGATGACACATGGATCGGATTATCGAGACATAATTTTCATGAAGAAATCAACAAGAATCCCAGTGGAAAATTTTACTTGGCAGACCATATCGATTTCAGTCAGGATGTCACCGATACCGAACTCTATATTCCTGTGTTTTCAGGCGTTTTGATCAATCCTTATAATTATGTCATCAGAGATTTGCCATCGACTTCACTTGTGGATACCGGACTGTTTAAAATCTTAAACCGTGCGAGAATCGACGGTTTACGGTTTGAAAATGTCGACTTAGACTATACAGATATCGTCTTCCCAGAAAATCAGTCCATCGGCGTCCTTGCCGATGAAGCCTATCAGTCGGTCATCACCAACGTATCTGTGAAAGCGAACATCACCTCCAACAGCTTGATTTATTATTTGGGTGGTCTGGTAGGTTATTCCGAAGAATCCATCTATAGGGCAGTCGCCTTTGAAGGTAATATCGATGTCATTGCGGGTTATGTCGGAGGATTGATTGGTTTCCAAAACAACATGTCAATCGACAGAAATTACTTGGGATCCAAGAATGCTATCATCTTCACCAACAGAAGTGCGCTTATGACCATCGAATACGCATCCGTGAAAGGTAATTTCAGAAACACACAACCTAACGGATTCAAACCTGCGGCGTTTGTCGGGCTTGCAGATGGTATGATTTCGATCAGGTATGCATATTATGACGGATTGCTCAATCAAACAGAGTATTTCAACATCAATCCGATCATCACCAACAAACGCATCAATGTCATATTCAGAGATAATTTCTTTGTGTTCGGTGTCTATCTGACACTGATTTCAAACAATGAAATCTTTGACTCGGAACTGGAAGGCATGGTGTATCAGGTCAGTTATCAGGACTTGGTATCGGGAGAACCTTTACCTGATCTTGAAGGATTTTCGATGATGACATCTGAACTACCAAGGCTTAAACATTATGATATTCCCTATCTATACCCATAATCAATCGATGAAAAAAGTGGACTTGTCTAGTCCACTTTTTTGATGGTTGAAATGAATCGCTTGTACTTATGGTCGTCTTTCGGAAGTTCCAGTTTTCGGTGGATAAGGGTGATCTTGCCTTTCAGTCCAATCGATTTGAGTTCTTGATGGAGTCTTGACGATAATCCATCGAAACATGCTTCAGTCTCACTGTCGATGAAAAGGTCAATACTACCGATCTCGTGCTGGATGACTTGAAATTCCCTAATCATATCACTTTGGGTGATGATCCATCTTGAGAATAAATCAGGAAACACAACACTTTTTTGGCTGTTTTCATCTAAAAAATAGATCAGATCATCGTTTCTTCCCAAGATCTTGTTCAGTGTTCTGAACCTTGAGCCACAAGGACAGGAATCTCCTAAGACAATCATGTCATTCATTTCATATCGAATCAAGGGTTGTGCGACATTGACGAGATTGGTTAAGATCATCTTGTGTCCAATCTCATGAGGCGAATCGATCCGTTTGCCTTGTCGGTCATAGAGTTCGACATAGACCATATCTTCATTGATGTGCAGATTGCCATGTGAGCATGCACTTGCAATCTGTCCTTCGGATGCCTGATAAATCTCAATTACTTTGGTCTGAAATGCTTTTTCAAACTGTCTCTTGTCTTCTTCAACAAGCACTTCGGCATAGGTCACGATTTTTTTCAGTTTCACAATGATTTTTTCATGATGAGGCATTAAGATTCTAATCAATGAAGGCGGAGCCATCAGGATATTGATCTGTTTGGTGTTGATGGCATGGATGATGTCATCCACAGGTGTCATGGTCGAAAGATAATTCAGTTTGATCAGAGGTGCATTGATGTCATCGAATCCTTGAGAAAATACTCTGAGACAAAAGAGAATATTCATCGGTAAATCTTTGATGCCAAGTCCGCTTCTGGCTAGAAACACACCAGGCAGTCGTTTGGTCATCTTTCGATCGGTGATGTAGATGCCCTTGTTTCCGGAAGTGCCACTGGAGAGTCCAATGACATATTGGTTTTGATAATAACCGAGGTAATCTTTGTTTTTTTCCTTCAGAAGCACATAGTTTTTGACATCTTCAAGTTCGATCTTGCATGTGTTGAGTGTCGTAAAATGTTCCATCATGATGGCTTTGTTCAGGGTTGGAAACTGATGAAAATCCTCAAGAGTATCAAGAGCTAGATGATCGAGTCTTTCCTTGTAGAAAGGACTATGCCTTTTCGCATAGTTAACAAGATACTGGATTCTTTTGAGTTGATACTTTTTGATCTTCGAATGATCCCATTTGGCTTGATGATGTTTGAGTCTCAAGTAATCAGAAATGATGCGAATCATTTCAGAACCCCTTTGAGTTTTTCACGCTTGGTACTCAAACCCATCTTGGATAAGATTCTAGATATCCAATATTCAATGCCATACACATACTGTTTTTTCTCCCAGTATTTGAGGACAATACCCCAGATGAGTGCAAGCGTCAAACCGTAGAGGAGAGCACCTGGAATGTCAAAAGATACATCAACAAAAAGATTCATGATTCTAAAAATCAAAGCACTCACGACAGATTCAATGAAAAACACGGAAAGACCCGCCACACCAAATCTTGAAATGAAACGAGTCAAGACATTATCTTTAAATGATTTGAAATCGAAGACAGAAAATGCAGCAAGAACAAACAAAGTGAAAATTCCAATCTGAGTCACCATAATGAAATACCAGGTCGGATCGATTGCACGTTCTAGCATCGTTTCAGGTGCCAGGATGTATCCAGTGATACCAATGGTGAGATAGAACAAACCGACAAAAAGCATCGAACGCTTGGTTGACTTGATGTTATCTTGCTTGAGAAGTAAAGCAATCCAGACACCAAATAAGGCAAAGGCATAAAAGGGCAGTATTGGATTGTTTTTGGCAACCAACCAGTTCAGAAGAACCATGATGAGCCATTGTTGATTGTCAACAGCTTCGATATAAACGTTATAGAGTGAAATTCTGACATAAGATAATGCCATGAACATGGATGCGAGAAATAAAATGGCCAAAGGCAGTCTTGGATGATCAAGGTATTTTTTGATGATCCGAAACAATAACGCAAGCAAGAGGATGTTCAACCCAATCATCACCAGACTGTCGACATAAAAGATACGTTCCAGTGTCAAATTCTGGAATCTTCCAGAACCAATCAGTGATACAATCAAACTTTCATCCATGCTTCTGGATTCGAATAGGACAATGCCAGGACCCGTGAATAAAAAATAAAGATAGGCAACCACAAGCATCAGCACACCATAGGTGAACACATACCGGATTCTTTTGGGGTCATTTCTGTGTTTCAAAAATGACAAGGTGTGAGATACCCCACTGATCATCGCAAACAATCCAGCAAACATCAACAGAAATCCGATGATCGTCACAATCAGCGAAGGATTGTTCAGATCAAGATCATAAATTCCGTCAAAGAAGTAAAATCCCGTATGGAGGATAACGACAAACAAAATACCGAGTCCTCTTAAAAAATCCAAGCCTTGATAATGTGATTTCATACGACCTCCGAAAGTATAGATGTTTTTCATGAGCGTGATGCGTTTACCTGTATTTTATCGAAAACATCCCGTTTTGTCTTTAAGAACGAAACAATCCGTCAAATCCTCACGAATTGGGGAGTGTTTCATCAACTTTTGGATTGAAATGAGACATTTTTTGACAAACATGATTCCCAAATAACATACGAAAGAAATACACAAAGTGTGTTATAATATTACAGGTGATAAAGATGGAAAGATTACAAAAAGTTTTGGCACAGGCCAATATAGCTTCCAGACGCAAATCCGAAGAGATTATCTCGGAGGGCCGTGTCAAAGTCAATGGCGTTGTGGTGAAAGAATTAGGGTTCAAAGTGAATCCAAACGATCATATCGAAGTGGATGGACAAACCATCGAAAGAGCTGAACATCTCTATTTTTTGCTCAATAAACCGACAGGTTTCGTCTCCACGACTTCCGATGAATTCAATCGTAAAACAGTCCTTGACTTGCTTGGCGCAGAGCTACACAACGTCAGACTTTATCCCGTGGGTCGCCTTGATTTCGATACTGCTGGACTCTTACTACTGACCAATGATGGTGATTTCACCAATCGGATGACACATCCTGAACATGAAATCGAAAAGGAATACTTAGTCAGAGTTGAAGGCATTGTCATCAGAAAACAAATCGTACAACTCAGAAAAGGTGTCATCATCGATGATGATTACTTGGCGGTACCCAAAGAAGTCAGACTGGTAGAACTGAACAAGAGTCAAAAGTCGACACTCCTATCCATAACACTCACCGAAGGTAGAAACAAGCAAGTCAGAAAAATGATGGACGCCATCGGGCATCCCGTCAAAAAACTGACACGCATCAGATACGAATTCTTAACCCTTGAAGGCGTTGAGCGTGGCAATTATCGTCCGCTCAAGGTTCATGAAATCAAGAAATTATACGCAAACTCATTGCCAAAAAAGTGACATTACACAGTAACAACGCTTAAAACTATGTTATAATGTTCAATGTATGGAGGAAAATCATGCCAGGATACAAGTTAGCCATTGACGGACCCGCAGGATCAGGCAAAAGCACCATCAGTTCATTAATTGCTAAACAATTGGGTTGGACGCATATCGATACTGGCGCAATGTATCGTGCAGTCACCCTTCTTGCCATCGAGCAAGGCATCGATTTATCCAAAGAATCCGAGTACGTGTTTTTAGAAACTGCCAAGATTCATTATGATTTTGACAAGATCTTCATCAATGATCGTGATGTCACAGAAGCGATTCGCTCTGAATCGGTCACGAGCAATGTGTCACTGGTCTCAAGTTTCCCTTATGTGAGAAGAAAGTTAGTCGATTTGCAGAAAGAAGCAGCCCAAAACATCAATGTCGTCATGGACGGCAGAGATATCGGCACCGTTGTGCTGCCTGATGCAGACTTGAAAATCTTTCTCACCGCAAACGTCGAAGAACGGGCCAAGCGCAGATACAAGGAACACATCAAAAAAGGTAAAAAAGCAGAAATTTCTCAAGTCATCGAAGACATCGTCATCCGTGACCAAAAAGATTCTACCCGCAAGGAGTCACCGCTCAAAAAAGCGGATGACGCCATCACACTCGATACAACTGATCTGACGATTGAACAAGTGGTCAGACAAATTATAGAATTAACCGACAAAAAGGAGAACTAACATGGAGTTTAAGTTATTGAAGGTAGGCCAGATCGTCGAAGGTACCGTCATGAAGGTCGAAGAAAACACGATTTATCTGGACATACAGGACAGAACAGAAGGCAAAATTCATTTGGACAACTACGACAGACCGGCACCGGAAACATTTTTCGGTCTCGTCAAGATTGGACAATTGGTGAAAGCGAAGGTTCAAAAGATTACTGATGAGCCCGCACAGATCTTATTGTCACGCCTTCCATTGTTGATCGAAGAAAAATTTGAAAAGATTCAGGCAGTCGCGGAATCCGGTGAAACGGTGAACGCCAAAGTCAGACAGATTCTTGAAAAAGGACTGGTTCTTTCCTATCTCGACAACGAAGTTTTCCTGCCCTACAGTCTTCTTGACTTCGAACTCGTCAAAGATAAGGAAAGCCTGAAAGGCAAAGTCCTCGAAGTTCAAATCATCGAAGCATCCATCAAAGGCAGATCCAGACGTATTGTCGCTTCTAGAAAAGCCATTTTCGAAAAAGAAAGACAACTCGCTTACGAACAAAGACTCCAAGCCAGACAAGGCGAACTCGAACAAATCAATACAGGTGACATCGTCACCGGTATCGTCGATAAGATTGAACCTC
>DITG01000035.1:0-162 GCA_002422045.1 Acholeplasmataceae bacterium UBA6190 | reverse complement strand
TTTCCATGAAGGCATTGATGAAGACGCCTTATGAAATGTTTTATGACAACCACAAGATCGGTCAGACCGTCACCGGTACTGTCTTCCAGAAGTTGCCATTTGGCATCATCGTCGAACTCGACAAGGATGTCAGAGGCTTACTCCATAAGAATGAATTCTCAT
>DITG01000132.1 GCA_002422045.1 Acholeplasmataceae bacterium UBA6190 | reverse complement strand
TCATCACATAAGATATTCATACCTTCAGCATGTGGGGGGAAAGCGACTTGTGGTTTTTGCAAGTTCCAACTCATCGAAGGCGGCGGAGAAATCAAGCCAACCGAATTACCATTCTTGAGTCAGAAAGAGAAAGAAGACGGCATACGTCTATCTTGTCAGGTCAAAGTCAGAGACAATTTGAAGATTGCGATTCCAAAAGAATTGCTCAATGCCAAGGAATATAAAACCAAGGTAGCGTACATCGAAGATTTGACTTATGATATCAAACTGGTTCGTTTCGAACTCATCAGTCCTAAAGAAATGCATTTCAAACCAGGACAATACGCACAGATCAAAGTGCCTGGTATCGATGTGATCAGAGCTTATTCGATCGCATCTCACCCCAAGTACAACAATCAAATTGAGATGATCATCAGACAGGTACCGAATGGACAGGCAACGACGTTTGTCCATAAAGCTTTACAAGTTGGTGATAAGATCATATTGACTGGACCTTATGGAGACTTCTATCTCCAAGAAGATTCGGAACGTGAAATGATTTGCATCGCGGGTGGTTCTGGTAAAGCACCGATTCGTTCGATTCTGTATTACTTAAGAGATCAAGGCATGCCACGAAAAGTGAAGTATTTCTTTGGCGCTAAGTCAAAAAGAGATTTATATTACACCGAAGAGTTTGAACAGTTATCGAAAGAATTTCCAAACTTCGAATACATTCCTGCACTTTCAGAACCCAAACCGGAAGACAATTGGACAGGTCAGGTTGGATTAATCACCGATGTTGTTGATCGAAACACGAAAGATTTGTCAGAAGCAGAGGCTTACCTGTGTGGATCTCCGGGTATGATCAATGCGTGTATCAAGGTTTTAAATAGACATCAAGTCAAGCAAGAAAATGTATTCTACGATTCATTCAGCTGATCAGATAGGTGACCCCTTTGGGGTCATCTTTTTTGATTCTTTTTGGACATTTTCAAATATTTCATGGTATTTTTGATGCACATGCGTTATAATGTAATTAAATTGCGTGATGAATGATGATTTGATCTATGTTTCGGGCGGGGTAGATTCGAAGATCATCAATAAAGAAAGACTATTTTCTTTTTGATTGAGGCCAATCCACCCGCTGTGCAGATCAAGCACAGCTGTTTTTATTCATTCATGTGCAAAACAGAAAGGTGTGAGTGGCTTGGCAATTTTAGATGTTGTCAAATTTGAAGGCCTATTGGACAAAAAGTGGCTTGTCTACCGTCATCCCGGTAACGAATTCAATAACAAGTCAAAACTGATTGTGGGTCCTGGTCAAATTGGGATGTTGGTTCACGGTGGTAAAGTGGAAGCGATTCTTGAAAGTGGTACGTATACCATGGACACAGAGAACTTCCCATTCATTAGAGAATTGGTCAAAGGTGTCTACAGTGGTAATGTGCCTTACATGATGGAAGTCTATTTCGTCAACAAGACCATGAAACTTGACATGCTCTGGGGGACAAAAGATCCGATTCAGGTTTTAGATCCTAAGTTTAAAGTCAAGATTAACGTACGTGCCCGTGGTCAATATGCACTGCGTATCAAGAATTATCAGTTTTTAGTGACACAATTGGTGGGATCCCTCGGCGGTAAAAGTGTCATCGAGTTTGATGTCATTAGCGATTTTTTCAGAGCGCTCATCAACACCAAAGTCAAAACACTCTTGGCTCAATATTTCATCAAGAATCAAGTATCGATTTTGGATATGAGTATGTATTTGGATGAAGTTTCTGTGTCATCCTTTGATACGATTCGTCCCGAGCTGGAAAAGTTTGGATTCGAAGTTGTCAATTTCTATTATGAATCCATCAACATTCCTAACGAAGATTTGGAAATCATCAACAACATCTTGAATAAGAATGCAGAGTTCAATATTCTCGGTGAAGATCGTTATCGGACGAGCCGTGGCTATGATGTATTGGAAGCTGCAGCCAAAAATGAAGGCACTGCAGGTGGCATTGTCGGTGCTGGTGTTGGTCTAGGTGTTGGTTTAGGCGTAGGTCAGCAAGCAGCAGGCATGGCATCGAATATCATTCCTCCAAAGTCTGTTTCTTCAAAAGATGCGATATGCATCAAATGCAATGCGCACATCGAAAGTGATGACAAATTCTGTCCGGAATGTGGGGCTCTTCAATCTGTCAAGTGTTCATCTTGTGGATCCGTGCTTGAAGCCAATGCTAAGTTTTGTCCGGAATGCGGAAAACCTGTCAAGAAGGGGTAAATCATGAAAAAAAGAATTTACTTCGCAATCATCTGTCTCATTGTTTTAGGTTTTTCATTGGCGATGGGATTCGTTTTGAATACCGTGATGCCAATAGATACAGAGAATGCTCAATTGTTTTATTGGATCACCAAAGGTTTCGTTTTAATGTGTCTGTTTGGACTGACACTCTATTTGGTTTTGAGAAAACAAGAAGTATCGAATGCAATCATCGTCTTGGGTGCTACGCTCCTGTTACAGTTTCTTCCACTAGGACTCAGAGTGCTGCTCAGAGGCGAAGAACCCATGTATATCTGGGCTTCCATATTGGTATTTGTTGTGATCATTTCATATCTTGCAGTCTTTTTTTCAACAGACATCTTGAATGACAAAGTCACAGAAGTTATCCCAAAACTTGAAGGAAAAAGTATCAAAGTTGTCGATGAGGCAACCTATGATGACACAGATGGCAGATTCAAAGGCGCCATGGACAAGAAGGCGAAATAGTCATGGCAGCTTCCGTCGAATGCAAGTCGTGTGGGAATATCTTGCACAACAATGAACATAAATGCCCATATTGCGGAACCATCGTTCCCGGTCAAAAATCTTTAGGAGGAAAACTCGATGATGTGCTGGGGTTCAGTAGCACATCCAGATCCTCCAATGAAAGTAGTTCAGAACAAGAATCAACTTCTGATAGTGGTATCAATTGGGTTGTGATGGTGATTTTGATCATCGTCTTCTGGCCGGCCGCGATCATCTATGCACTCATTAAATCAAAATCAATCAAACTATAGGAGGATATAAACATGAATATCAGTGAAATTAAAAGTCTTGCCAAAGAACGTCTTGTCGGAAATCACATCTTGGTGATTGTGTTGATGTTTTTGAACAGTACGGTCGCAGGCATTCTCACCGAACTGTCCAATCGTTTTTCACCAAACATTATCTCGTATGATCCCTTCGCACTCGTAACGAATCCAAATGCCAACCCTGCGCTTTCTTCATTGTTCAGTCTTGGTGCATCCATCTTAGCAATTTTCTTAGGATTCGCATTGCTAAAAATTATGATTGACATTGTCAGAAAACAAAAGCCTAATCTGACTGACTGTTACTCATCGGCATTTTCTGATGATCCAATCAAGACCGTTGTGACATCATTTTTAGTAGGCCTATTCGCGCTGTTATGGTCATTGCTTTTCATTATTCCAGGCATCATCAAGTCATATGCATATGGCATGTACTTATACCTGCTCGATGTCAAACCAGACATGACAGCCAGTGAAACCATCAAGGAATCCATGAAACTCATGGATGGTAGGAAGATGGATTTATTCATCCTTGATTTGAATTATTTCCTTCATTATCTATTAGGTATCTTTACACTCGGTATCTACTGGTTCTGGGTTGGACCTCGCCACCAGCTTGCACGTATCATTTTCTTTGAAGAAGTCTATAACCAAGCATATCCCCAAGCTCCAGCACCAGTTCTTGATGTTGAAGTAGAATAATCTAATATCCAAACCAAGCCGAAGCGATTCGGCTTTTTCTTTGCATTTCAAATAGAACTATCGATGAGGACAGTGACGTTCACAGTATAATCTTCGGTTGATATTGAGTGCTGACTGTGATATGATGAATATAAGTCAACACATGTTGGGGGAAGACATGATTCGATCGATGATTGATCAACAAGGGGATATTCAATACAAGCGTCTTTTTGGCTTGTTTTTGATCATTCTTGTATCGATTTATGGCATCACATCCATCAACATATACACTTCACCTTTCATCGTCGAAGGATTGTTACTCTGTTTGATGATCTTGCTCATGATCCAATCCGTATGGATCATCCGAAAAATGACCATTGAAACGCTCAACGATGCTCAATCGCTTTCGCTTTTTCAGGTGATATCACCGATCCATCTGAGTATCAAGCAAGAGACTGCTATCATGGTACCCATCTCAAAACCTTACATTTCAAAAACAATTGCCCAATTGGGTGTCATGCGCATTTGATTCTTTCTGTTTATCTATAAAAAATAACAGAAAGGAATCATGAATCTATGAAGAAATACACATCTCAAATCAGAGATATTTTTACATTAAAAACGAAGCATGAAATCATTTTCAATACAAAAGAACAGCAAACTAAGCTCATCATCACAGCTTCAGGTATGATGATGATGACCATCTTGTTTGGTTATCTCACCGACATGCATAGCAATCCAAACTTCATCTTTCTGATGACCAACACCATTTTCGCTTTACTCTACATTACACACTTGATCAGTATTGAACGCATGACGATAAAAAAATCAGCCATGAAATACCCTCTCTTTTTGGGAATTTTACCCAATCTGTGGTCTGTATTTGGCCCATATGTCATGGCACAATCACTCATGGTGCTCATCTTCAGCACAGTATTCAGTTGGGTTGTCATCCTTTTTGCAATGGTGTCCATGATTGCTTTGGTACTGACCACCATTCTGATCAACGGTTTACCCAACATCAGTTTTTGGCGATTCTTCAAATCCGCCATCCTGATTTCAATTTTAACCTATGTACTCACAAGTCTATTTGAAGGCATGTTTTTCAGTTTAGGCTACGGGCTATCACTGTCACTGGTCTTATGTCTCGATGTCTTTCGGACGAAGATTCACTCCATACCCGCGACACATCGCTATTATGTTCATATGCTCAATTTCAGGTCAAAACCGATTTTTCTTTTGACATGGATTCTCATCGCACTCTACAGTATGGTAGCCGGTCGTCTCTTGACGGATCCGACCATTTTCCAATTATCTCCTGTCAAAAGCACCCCCAATATCATTGACACATTCACACGTGACTATACTTCGTTTTATCGTTATCTTGAATTACCCGGTGGAAGAGTGCTTGCTGTTTCAAATGATAAAATCGCCATTTTGGATAGTGATCTGAATATCTTATTTCAATTCACAGGTGAATTTTGGTTAGTTCAAACAGATCCATATCTCTTGAAGGAATACCGCATGGATACCAATGAAACCTTATATTGGATTCTTGATGAAACGAGTGGAGAACTCCACACACCAGAGCACATGGATCTTTATGAAGAAAGAGAAGGTTTTCAACTGATTGAATCTTCAGATTCGGTGATTTATCTTTTTGAAAGCAAGTTTTATGATTATGCGTTTTTTGATGTCTATCAAGATGACTCTGTTGTCAGACATGAATTTGTCACAGATGATGACCAATACGTGACTGTTGATGAATGTCATGCACTCATCTATGTCAATGGAAAATACAGTTATATCGGTTGTATCGGAAGTCGTTATGAGGTCATCAACGCATACATGGATCCAGCAGTAATCTATTATTCACAAGGACGATTTTTAATCGAAATGAATGTTGAAGGATATGCTCAATATTATGTAGCAGATGTAAGCAATCTCGATCATTTGGAAAAAGTTGAATCCGTCGGCAGTTGGATGTATCAATACACATTTCAAGATCAAACACTATGGATGAGAAAAGGTAGTATGAGTCTCCTGGGTTGTCAAATGATGGCCATGGATATCCAACGCATTCATCCAAAAAGAGGGATCACAGAAACGGTGACGGTTTGCGGCAATCAAGTGTATCTACTCCATGGAAATATCTTCATCCAACAGTACCCAAGTGGTGAGCAAAAGACGACGTTTGATATTGTCGATCCCTATGATATGAACCGGTATTTCATCAGAAAGAATACTGGTTTGGGTACGTGGCTGTTTCTCCCACTGTTCATCTTGAGTTTGTTTGCGACAAATTCAGTGCAGTTTAAGAAACAAGCATATCTCAATGATCCGGTTCTATTTCAAGACTTGTATAACGAAAAAGAGTCATGAAGCTACCTATCAGATACAATCAGTAACTTATGTAAGTATTGTGAAAAATCACAGCATGGAACTTGTCATCCTCTGTAAAGACTCTATGATAAGGGTATAATCAAGAGAAAACGAGGAATTTGTCTATGCTTAAGGTTTTATTTGTTTGTGTGCATAATTCAGCAAGAAGTCAGATGGCAGAAGCATTTTTGAATCGATTGGGTGAAGGACTATTTGTTGCAGAAAGTGCAGGCATTGAAGCCGGAACGCTCAATCCGTATGTCGTCAGAGCCATGATGGAAATCGGGTATGACATCAGCAAGAATCCCACGAATTCTGTGTTTGAGTATTTCAAGCAAGGTAGAACCTACAATGCAGTCATCAAGGTCTGTGACCAAGCGAGCGGGCAGCGCTGCCCAATCTTCCCGCGAACGTTATATGAACAAAACTGGAGTCTGACGGATCCATCAACCTTTAGAGGAACCGATGAAGAAATCATGAATCTTGTCAGAAATGTCAGAGACGAAGTCAAGAAACGCATCGAATTATTCATCGTCGAATTTAAAGAAATTGCACAAAAGAAGAACAGTTAAAGCATCATACCTCTGTATAGCAAATATCTCAATCATATGAGATCATCAAAATAATAAAGCGCTTTCATGAGGGGTTTCTTTTTCACGTCCTATTATGTATAATAGAAGTATCAGTGTTCAAGGAGACGTTTCATGGAAAAAAAGTATATGGCAGAGCCATACCGCATCAAGATGGTCGAACCCCTTCGCCAAACCACGAAGGCTGAACGCATGTCATTATTGAAGAATGCTGGGTACAACCCTTTTTCTTTGAAGAGTGAAGATGTTTACATCGATTTGTTGACAGATTCAGGGACAGGCGCAATGAGTCAGGAACAATGGGGAGCGATGATGATCGGCGATGAGGCATATGCCGGATCGAAGAGTTTTTATCGCTTAGACAGTGTTGTCAAACACATTACAGGCTACAAATATTTCATGCCAGTGCATCAGGGCAGAGGTGCTGAACAGGTGTTTTTACCGCAACTGGTCACCAAAAAAGGCATGTTTTACATCTCCAATATCCATTTTGATACCACGAGAGCGCATGTTGAACTTGCAGGTGCAAGAGCCATTGATACCGTGGTTGATGATTGTTACGATATCGACCATTACCATGCTTTTAAGGGTAATTTTTGTCTAGAAAAGTTAGAACATACTATTCTAGATAAAGGCAAAGACAATATTGCGGGTATCATCATGACCATCACGAACAATTCCGCCGGTGGTCAACCTGTGAGTATGGAAAACATGAGAGCTGTCAAAAAGATGGCAGAAAAATATGGTATCATGACCATCATTGACGGAGCGCGATATGCTGAAAACTGCTTCTTCATTAAAGAAAGAGAATCAGGGTATCAGGATAAAGACATTTTGGATATCGCAAGAGAAACATTTTCCTATGGCGATGCGTTTTTGATGAGCGCTAAAAAAGATGGACTCGTCAATATGGGTGGCATTTTAGCCATCAAAGAGAATGAAGCATTATTCAACAAGTGCAAGACGTATGTGGTTCCATATGAAGGATTTCCAACGTATGGTGGTATGAACGGACGAGACATGGACGCTTTGGCTGTCGGTCTGCTTGAGGCGCTTGATATTCATTATCTGCAGCACCGAATCGATCAAATTCGTTATTTGGGTGATCGTCTTAGAGATGCTGGTGTTCCCATTCAGTATCCTGTGGGCGGACATGCAGTCTTTGTCGATTGCAAGGCGTTTGCGCCACACATACCCTATGATCAGTTTCCTGCACTTTCAGTCACGAATGCCATTTATATCGAAGCTGGCGTCAGAGCGGTAGAAATCGGATCCTTGTTACTTGGCAGAGACCCAGATACAGGACTCAATAAAAAAGCCAAAATGGAATTGATGCGATTGACGATACCTCGCCGTGTTTATACGTATAATCATCTCGATGTGGTGGCTGACGCAGTCATCCATGTCTATGAGCACCGAAATGAGTTAAAGGGATATGTCTTTGACTATGAGTCACAAATACTCAGACACTTTACTTCCACATTCAAGCCACTGTAGGGGGATTTATGAACAGTCGTAAAATTTTGAGATCAATCAGGCTCAAGAGAAGAGCGTTAAAGCTTGACGCATCTGTTGTAGCAAGACATATCGGATTGACTGAAATCGAATATCTCAGTTTTGAAAACCATCGCCATGAGATTTCAAAAGAACAATATGATCTTTTGTTTCAATTGATGAACATGACGGAAGAGGATTTCAATATTCATCAGAAATTGAATAAAAAAATGCCAGATACTTTCTTTGATGTGTTCAACATTAGAAAGGACGTTCCTCTGGGCATCGAAATACCAAAAATCAAAGTCAAGAGAAGCACCGAACGACACGAACGTCAAACGATATTATCAAGTGATTATCGAAAACGATTTGAACAGGAAATGTTTCACCCGGAAGAGGTAGCACACACTCAACCCATATTGTTTCCCTATGTTTTGATTTCACTGGTTATCCTGGCGGTGATTTCCATCATTGGCGAACAGTTTGCACTGACGAATCTTACACTATCAGCCATCGTTCCCGTGAGCCTGCTCGTCTTCATGCACGAGATTGCGATTCCCAAACAAATCAAGGGTATCGACACGATGAAATACTTTTTCTTCGGTGGCATGGCATCGATCTTGTTACTTTACGGACTCAGATACATCACCGATTATCCGGATTGGTATTTATTTTCAGATCTTCTGACAGGTTTGGTCGAAGAGTTCGCAAAGATAGCAATTGTCATTTTCATTTTTAGAAATCTTAAAATCAAGCATGTGATGATCGGTATCCTGATTGGATTTGCAGTCGGTGCCGGATTTGATGTCTTTGAAACTTCGGACTATGGCACGTATGAACTCCTGGATACCGGTGGAGACTTCCTCGCCATGGTTGGCATGATCGTCGGAAGAAGCATTTACGCTATCTTTGGTATCGGACATCACTTTTGGACAGCGATGATTGCAGGCACATTGGTGCTTGTCAATGACACAGGTAAAATCGGATTCAAAGATTTCTTCAAACCGATTCCTTTGATGATGTTTACACTGATGGTTGTCATTCACGGATTATGGAATTTCACAGCCACTTACTTTGCCTTTTTACAATATGCAGTCCTGGTCGTGAGCGGATTGTTATTTGTGAGATTCGTTTATGCCAATTATGTCAATT
This sequence comes from Acholeplasmataceae bacterium UBA6190, assembly GCA_002422045.1. GTDB lineage: Bacteria > Bacillota_I > Bacilli_A > Acholeplasmatales > Acholeplasmataceae > Peloplasma. The sequence continues at coordinate 5,473 of DITG01000132.1, read as the reverse complement.
CAATCGTTGACATGCAGATTGATGCAATGACTCAATTTAAGATTCAAACAGAAGAACCAACCACTTCAACACCCGAATCTATGGGTGATGAAGAAATCAATTCATACGATTCATAGGAGGCCATATGCCATTTCATATTTTATCCATCAATCCGGGTTCAACATCGACAAAACTTGCAGTTTATGAAGATGAAAAACTGATTTTCAAAGCGAGTGTCAAACACGATTCCGATCGTATTTTGTCATTCAATCATATCATTGATCAATATGATTTCAGAATGGAATCCATCATGGCTGAGCTCAAACGTTCCAAAATTGATCTAGAACATATGGATGCTGTTGTGGGTAGAGGTGGCATGTTAAAACCGATTCCAAGTGGAACATATCAGGTCAGCGAAGCAATGATCAACTTTATTAAAACGGCTCCACGAGGCGAACACGCTTCTAATCTGGGTTGCATGATTGCCAAAGAAATCGGAGATCGATATGGTATCCCATCCTTCATCGTTGATCCGGTTGCTGTTGATGAAATGGATGATATCGCACGATATACAGGCATGCCAGAAATCAGAAGAGTCAGTCTGTTTCATGCGCTGAACCAAAAAGCGGTTGCTTTGAAGGCGTCCAGAGATTTGGGTAAACCGTATACGGAACTGAACTTGATTGTTGCCCATCTTGGTGGAGGCATTTCAGTCGGTATGCACCATCATGGACGGGTCATCGATGTCAACAACGCCCTTGATGGCGATGGACCGATGTCCCCCGAACGCAGTGGATCCGTCCCCATGGGACCGCTCTATAAAATGGCTTTGTCAGGCAAATATACACTGAAAGAAATACAACGTAAAAATTACGGACAAGGTGGCTTGGTCGCTTATCTTGGAACCAACGACGGACAGACCATTCAGAAACGGATTGCTGAAGGCGATCAGGAAGCCAAGTTCATCTATGATGTCATGTGCTATCAGATTGCCAAGGAAATTGGCAGTGGTGCGACTGTTCTCAAAGGCGTAGTCGATGCGATCATCATCACCGGTGGATTGGCATATGATGCCTATTTGGTCGAGTACATCAAAGAACGCGTTGGATTCATCAGTCAAGTTCTGGTTTATCCAGGTGAAGATGAAATGGAAGCTTTGGCACTTGGTGCACTCAGAGTATTACGTGGTGAAGAAACCGCAAAGACTTATGAATAAGGGAGGTTAGATCATGATTAAAACCATGCAAGACTTGGTCAAAAAAGCACAGCTTTTAGAACCAAAAACAATGGTGGTCGCTGCTGCAAATGATCTTCATGTCTTAGAAGCTGTCGTGATGGCTAAAGAGAAAAAGTTGATTCATCCGATATTGATTGGAGACAAAAAAGAAATCGAAGCGATGTTCTTTGATATGAAAGTATCGACCGAAGGATACTTGATCGAAGATATTCAAGATCCGATGAAAGCATCGGAAGCTGCAGTCAAGATGGTTTCATCAGGTAAGGCAGATATTCTGATGAAGGGATTTGTCGATACAGCCATCATCTTAAGAGCGGCACTGGACAGAGAATATGGGCTAAGAACACCCAATCGTTTGTCGCATGTCAGTATCATGGAAATCCCCAATTATCATAAATTGATCATGATGTCTGATGGCGCAATGAATATTGAACCTGATGTTGAAATCAAACAGGAAATCATCGAAAACGGTGTGGGTATCTTGCATGCGATTGGCATCAAACACCCACTGGTTGGATGTATTGCAGCCGTAGAGAAAATCAATCCGAAAATGCAAGCGACACTTGATGCACAGGAACTCATCTTGAGAAATCAAAATGACAGAATCAAGGGATGCACCATCGGTGGACCCTTTGCCTTAGATAATGCCATCAACAAGGAAGCTGCACTCCACAAAGGTGTGACAGATCCGATGGCAGGCGATGTTGATTTCTTATTGATGCCTCAAATTGAGTCTGGTAATGTGTTTTATAAGAGTATGATGTTTCTGGCTAATGCCAAAAGCGCATCTGTCATCGCAGGTGCAAGAAAACCGATTGTACTGACATCGAGAGCAGATTCCAAGGAAAGTAAATTTTACTCGATTGCACTCGCACAACTGATCGCATCGAATACATAAAACAGGAGCCAAACGGCTCCTGTTATTTTTAGGATGATTACATTAGTCCAATGGAACTTGAATGACCTTCATGCCAGCGCTGCGCAGTGCTTTGACTTCAACTTCATTGGCTTGTGTGTCGGTGATCAGATAGTTGAGATCTGAAACAGAACCAGAAATGAATGAATGTTCACGACCGACTTTGTTGGTATCCGCAAGGACAAACTTCAGACCGACCGTATTTTTTAACATGATTTCATTGATTGCAACTTCCTGAAGCACGGCAGTTGTGAAGCCACCTTTCACAGAAATGCCTGAACAGCCTAGAAAGCATTTGGCAGCCTTGACCCGATTGAGGTTATTGATCGCGAAATCACCGACCAGTGATTCTTTGGGCATTCTGAGTTCTCCGCCTGTCAAGACAACAAATAGGTTATCTTTGCTTTCACAGAAGATCGCACGACCATTGTTGGTAACAATCGTCACCTGTTTGGCTGTGATGTATTCGAGCATGAGTAGAGCTGTTGAACTGGTGTTGATGAAGATGGTATCGCCATCTTCGACAAAACGGGACGCCGCTTTCGCAATGGCATGCTTGTTGATGGCTAAATTAGAACTGAAGATATTGGTGGTGAAGTTATTCTTGTTCAATGTCGCACCGCCACGATGACGATCGACGAGTTTTTTGCTTTCGAAGTAATCCAAGTCTCTTCGAATCGTGATTTCTGATGTCTTGAGCTGATCAGCAAGTTCTTCGACACTCATATTTTCTCTGAATTCAAGAAGTCTTAAGATGTGCTCTCTGCGTTTCTCGATGGCTACTTTACTGTTTCTCATGGTTTTCCTTTCGCGTATTAAAGAGATTTGACGTGCGCAAGCGTGGGACCTAACGCTTTTGCTGCATCAATCATCAATTCCGCTCTTGAATTTTCTTTTAACCGGTAGTAGTGTGCAAAGCTGACGTAGTAGTACGTTTGTTCTCGGTTGTTTAACGTTTCCTTTTTAATATTGCGTAGTGCATCATATGCCTTGGTCAGGTTTCCCTTGGCGATATAATAATCTGCATGAATCTGACTCAAACTATAGACGGGACGCGCTGCATACCGTTTTTTTGTTCTAATTAAATACATGTCTGTGATTTCTTTATGAAGAGAAGCTGCCTTCTCCATATCCTTATCTTCTATCGCGAGATAAAACATGTTGACCTTATATACCAATTTCAAACTTGCACTGCGCTGGAATTGTGGATCTTCAAGCAACTGTTTCAGCGGTTCGCGATTTCCAAGATCACGGTGATATAGTGTTTCAAAAACAAGAATTGAATTGGCATATCCTTTGATGATGTCGAATTTCTTGAGTTTTTGAATCCATAGATAAGCATCTTCGGGTTTACATTCGACGACAAGTAGTTTGGTTCCTTTTTGAAAGATCAGTTTTAGAATTTCAGATAGAACAAAGAAAAACAAGAAAAACACCATGACCAGAACATACAGGATTTGAGTACCCAAATCTGATTCTTCAAGAATAATGGATATGCTGAAGACGATAAAAACGATGAAAAAAACAACCATCATGAATAGACGTGTCTTTTCTCCAATCAACAACTTACGCAATGTGAACATGCAATATACCTCTTTTTCTCAGGGGAGTCTTTTAATTTTAGTATAACACCCTCATTCATAAATGTAAACGTTTACGTCGTTTAATGTTCATAAAAATGCGATTATATGATAAATAGGCACATAAAAAGAAACATAAAATTCAAAAAACATTGCCAGAATGATTTTTTTATCATATAATGATTGCGAAAATAACGATTTGATATTCAAAGTAGGAGAAGAAAATAATATGGCAAAAGTCAATGAAATTACCAAGGATACTTGGCTCAGAAGCACATTCCCAGAGTGGGGAACCTATTTAAACGAACAAATAGATGAAGAAGTTGTCAAGCCTGGAACCGTTGCTTTATGGTGGATTGGTTGCATGGGTCTTTGGATTAAATCCGAACAGAATACAAACATTGCAGTAGACCTCTGGTTTGGTAATGGCAAGCGCACAACAAAGACCGCCAACATGTTACCTGGTCATCAGATGGCCAACATGTCAGGTGGCAGATTACAACAGCCAAATCTGAGAGCACAACCTTTCGTGCTTGATCCTTTCGAAGTCAGACATTTGGATGCAGTGGTTGCAACACATTACCATGCGGACCATATGGACATCAACTTTGCTGCAGCAGTCCTTCAAAACATCAAAGAACCCATTCCTTTCATTGGACCCAAAGAATCTGTCAAGTTATGGATCAAATGGGGTGTTCCAGCTGAACGTTGTATTACAGTGAAACCTGGTGATGTCGTCAAAGTCAAAGACATCGAAATCGTTGCACTGGATTCTTTCGACAGAACGTGTCTGGTTACAACCGATGGTTACCAAGAACTCAAAGGTACCATTCCCGATATGGATGAAAAAGCTGTCAATTACTTATTTAAGACATCTGGTGGCAATATCTATGATGCCGCTGACTCACATTATTCCATCAGTTTTGCCGATCATGGTAAAAAACATAAGATTGATGTAGCATTTGGCGCATATGGTGAAAATCCAGTGGGAATCGCTGACAAGCAAACATCCGTTGACTTGCTCAGAATGGCAGAAGCACTCAATACCAAAGTTGTCATTCCACTACACTATGACATCTGGACCAATTTCATGGCTGATCCCAAAGAAATTCTTGTTCTCTTTGATATGAGAAAAGACAGACTACAATACAAGTTCAATCCATTCATTTGGGAAGTCGGCGGGAAATATGTCTATCCGACTGATCTAGGCAGAAGAGAATATCATCACAGAAGAGGTTTCGAAGACTGTTTCGAAAATGAACAGAATATTCCGTTTAAGTCTTTGCTGTAGGAGGCTATGATGTTACTCAAAACAATCATTGAAAAGAAACACTATTTATTCCTCGATCATGTCGACTCATGGCAAGAAAGTATTCGAATGAGTTGTAAGCCACTTGAAGCAGACGGGACTGTCGATTCAAGCTATGCGGAACTCATCATTGAATGCGTGGACAAATATGGTCCATACATCGTCTTATTTCCGAATTACGCGATGCCGCATTCGACTGAGAATGCCAAAGGTGTATACGGGACAGCGATTTCGTTCATGAAACTCGAACAACCGGTGTCATTTGATCCAAACGATCCTTCGAAAGACGCAAAAGTATTCTTCACGCTCGCGTCTGTAGATAAGGATCAGCATGTGGAAAACATGCAACAGTTATTTGAGATGCTCACAGACGAAGCATTGTTAGAAAGTTTACTTACGGTTCAATCAGTCGAGTTTTTGTAAATCATCGACTGATTGAACCGTAAGTAAAC
>DITG01000066.1 GCA_002422045.1 Acholeplasmataceae bacterium UBA6190 | reverse complement strand
ACGGCGACCAGATGGCCGTTCACGTTCCCTTATCCAATGAAGCACAAGCAGAAGCAAGACTTTTGATGCTTGCATCCAATAACATCTTGAACCCCAAAGACGGAAAACCTGTCGTTACACCCTCACAGGACATGGTTCTCGGTAACTATTACCTGACACTTGAAGAAAAACATGCCAGAACATTCGCTGGCTATCGTGCTGACATCAGACAAGCTGAGCACAATGAAAAGCACCAATATGAAGGCAAGTTCTTTACCTCATATGATGAAGCATATCTTGCTTACCAACATCATGTGATTGGTTTGCATACAAGAATCGTCATCGATCCAAGATCCATCAACCAGAAATTCACAGAAGATCAAAAGAAAATGTATCTGGTGACAACACTCGGCAAACTGATTTTCAACCGTATCTTACCTCCGACATTCCCTTACTTGAACGAACCGTCCACTGAAAACCTTGAAGTGAAGACACCGGACAAATACTTCATCGCCAAGGGTGTGAATCCGAAGGATGCAATGCTTTTAATCCCGACACCATCACCATTCAAGAAGAAGTTCTTATCTCAAATCATCGCGCAAGTCTTCAAGCAACTCCAGATTTCTGAAACTTCCAAGATGTTGGACAGATTGAAAGATTTAGGCTTCAAGTACTCAACAGTTGCTGGTATCACCGTATCGTTTGCTGATATCAACGTCTATTCGAAGAAACAAGAACGCTTAGAACTCACCAGAACCAACATCGATGAAATCCAAGGCTACTTTGAAGCAGGCATGTTGACGGGCAAAGAAAGAAGAGAACTCGTCATCAAGCAGTGGCAAGAAGCCAGAGACGATATCCAGAAGGGACTCATGGAAGAGTTCGACAAGGATAACAACATCTACATGATGTCAGACTCCGGTGCTCGCGGTAACGCATCAAACTTCGCCCAACTCGCTGGTATGCGCGGACTCATGAATAACCCTAAGGGTGAAATCATCGAAGTTCCTGTCCAGGCATCCTTCAGAGAAGGCTTAACCGTATCCGAATTCTTCATCTCCACCCATGGTGCGAGAAAAGGTTCTACCGATACCGCACTTAAAACTGCGGAATCAGGATATTTGACCAGACGTCTGGTTGACGTTTCACAGGATGTCATCGTTGTCGATGAAGACTGTGGCACTGAACGTGGCGTGGTCATGGAAGCAGTCAAAGATGACACGAAGGAAATTGTGCCACTCTATGACAGAATCGTGGGCAGATTCGCATCGAAAGATGTCATCAATCCCAAGAGTAAGCAAACACTTGTCAAACGTAATGAACTGATCACTGAAGAGATTGCAGCCAATATCTTGGCTACAGACTTGAAGAGTGTCGAAATCAGAAGTAACTTAACATGTAATTCCGAAAACGGCGTCTGTGCGAAGTGCTATGGTAGAAACCTAGCAACCAACACCAGAGTCGAAGTCGGCGAAGCCGTAGGCGTTGTCGCAGCTCAGTCCATTGGGGAACCAGGGACTCAGTTGACCATGAGAACATTCCATACCGGCGGGGTTGCTTCGGCATCGGACATCACACAAGGTCTACCCCGTATTCAGGAATTGTTTGAAGCCAGAAACCCGAAAGGTAAGGCTGTCATCAGTGAAGTCGATGGCAAGGTGAAATCGATTGACCGTCAAAGAGGCGGTGTCTCGATTCTGACCATCACCGACAATCATGATAAAGAATTTAAGTATACCGTGGATCCGAATGTTGAAGCTTTGGTCAGAAAAGGCGCTTTAGTCAAAGCAGGCCAGAAACTGACTCCAGGTTCGATCAATCCTAAGGAACTGCTCAGAGTTGTTTCCGCAGAAGCTGCTGAAATGTACATCTTGGAAGAAGTTCAGAAGGTTTATCGTGCACAAGGCGTTGAAATTTCGGATAAACATATCGAATTGATCATCCGTCAGATGTTAAGAAGAATTTCGATTGTCACTGAAGGTGACACAGAGTTGCTCCCAGGTACTGAAGTTTCAGTTTCTGAGTTCAAGAGAGCCAACCGTAAGGCATTCGCTTCATTCAAGCGTCCTGCTGTCGGTCGTCCAATCTTGCTTGGTATCACGAGAGCATCACTGAGAAGTGATTCATTCCTATCTGCGGCATCCTTCCAGGAAACGACAAGAATCCTGACCGATGCAGCCATCAAGGGCAAGACCGACGAACTTCACGGTTTGAAGGAAAATGTCATCATCGGTGGACTGATTCCTGCAGGAACGGGTATTTTGAGAGAGTCATTGTTCGAATATGACAGATCCAATACCTTCACTGAAGAGGAAGAACTCGATTATTAATCAATCAAACGCCATCCTGAAATGGGATGGCGTTTTCATGTCTTGAAATCGGAAGTCTGTTCATGTGGCAGTTGGAATATGCTATAATGATGGGTAATGGAGGTGATTCAATGAAGAAAGTCGTTGTGATTGGTGGTGCAGTGGTTGATCTTTTTTTGTATCCCGATCAGAAAATGATGCTTCACGACTCGAATCCTGGATATATGAAACAAAGTTTGGGGGGCGTTGGCAGAAATATCGCAGAAAATCTCGCGAGACTCTCTGTCGAGACACATTTGATCTCAGTCATTGGAAACGATGATGCTGGCGATTGGATCAAGCAATCTTCAAAGGATTTAGGTCTAAATCTTTCTGTCATAGAATCGGAGAAAACTCCGATGTATTTTTGTGTGATGGATGAATCCAATGAAGATTTGGTCAGTGTCGCAGTGATGAAAGAAATTAAAAAACTCACCATTGATGAGATCATAAAGCGAAAGCATCTGATTGATTCTGCCGATCTTGTGGTCATTGATACCAACTTAAGTGAAGAAACATTCGCCTATGTATGCGAAAACATCCAAAAACCATTGTTTGTCGATGCCATTTCGACTCAAAAAGTCGTCAAAATCAGCAAATATCTGCATCACATTCATACGCTCAAACTCAATGCCATGGAAGCCGAAATGCTGACAGGCATGACCTTTGAAACCATGGATGATTTGAATGACATGGGTGATTTCTTGATACAAGCAGGTGTGAAACAAGTACTGATCACATTGGGAGCGGTAGGAGCATACTATGCTGATCAGGAACATGCGATGTTTCGAAACGCAATCCCTGTGGATGTCAAAAACGGAACCGGTGCAGGCGATGCATTCATCGCTGGTGCAATCTATGCCTATTTGAACGACCTACACCCACTGTCTGTCGCCATGGCTAACGCCATGATCAATTTAGAGTCTGAATGTGCGGTTTCAACCGAACTTTCAGAAGACATACTCATTAAAACCATGAAGGAGTACGACTAATGTCAACATCCATTGAAATCCAAAAAGAAGTACAAGAAGCTTTGAATGTAGGAAAACCAGTCGTGGCACTGGAATCAACGATCATCAGTCACGGCATGCCTTATCCGGACAATGTCAAGATGGCGAAAAACGTTGAAGCTATCATCCGTCAAGCAGGTGCGATTCCGGCAACCATTGCGATCTTGAACGGTGTGATCAAAGTGGGCTTAAACGCGCATGAAATTGAGATGCTCGCGACGGCCAAAAATGTCCATAAAGTCGGAAAACGTGATGTCGCCTATGTTGTTTCTCAGAAAAAAACAGGAGCGACCACTGTGTCAGGGACATCACTCATTGCCCAGATGGCAGGCATCAAAGTGTTTGCTACTGGAGGGATTGGCGGCGTACACCGAGGAGCACAGGAGTCTTTTGATATTTCCAGAGACCTAGAAGAATTAGCAACAGTCGATATTGCAGTCGTCTGTGCAGGTGCCAAATCGATTCTTGATCTTGGATTAACTTTGGAGTACTTAGAAACCAAAGGTGTTGAAGTGATAGGCTATCAAACAGAAAAACTCCCGGCCTTTTATACGAGATCTTCAGGTTTCAATGCCAATTATCGTTTGGATACACCTCAAGAAATCGCAGCTTTGATGCATGCGAAATGGTCACTTGGTCTATCAGGTGGCATCGTGGTCGCAAACCCGATTCCAGAAGCCTATGAAATGGACTTTGATACCATCAATTCTGCCATTGAAAAAGCGCTCAAAGAGGCAAACGAACAAGGCATCAAGGGACAAGATGTGACGCCATTTCTACTTTCTAAGGTCAAACACATCACAGAAGGCTCCAGTTTGGATTCCAACATCGAATTGGTGTATAACAACGCAAGGCTTGCTGCAGAGATCGCCATCGCATATGCATCGATTCAAACCAAATAAAAAAAAACAACATTCGAAAGCGCTGCTTTTGAATGTTTTTATGTCCAAACACTGAACAGATAAATCAAGACAATATGGAGTGGATAATAGAGATAAACCCATTTGAGCGTGCCATGACCACGCTTGCCGTTGTATAACATCAGGATGGGGATTGTAACGAGTGCAAACAACTGAATCCAATTCACGCCATTCCATCCTGCAGATATCATCGGATAGAAACAATAAATCAAAGTGAGTACAGCAGCATATCCCCATTTTTGCTGAGGATTTTTAATGATACCAAAAATCAGAATCAACCCTAATCCATAAAATCCGTAAGGTAAAACAACAGAGATTAGAAAGAGTGCAGGAATGATGACCATATGGTAGACTTCATATTTCCTGATGAGCACTAATCCGATCAATCCGAGCAGTAACGTCCACATGATATTCATTCGAAATCCGGGACCCTCCAAAAACCAGAGATGCGTCAGATTGATACCACTCGATACATAGAGTGCAAAGAAGACAACTTCAGTGAAAACACCTAAAGCAAACAATCTGATCAGATAATTCTTGACATTGGACGTATGAATGAATCCTTCGGCAATCATGAATGCAAACAGTGGAAACGCGATCCGACCAATCAATCGCATCACCACATAAATCGTTTCACCTTCAGGCAATAAGAAAAGACCGATGTGATCGATGGTCATGGTGATTAAAGCGATCCATTTCAACGTATTTCTGGTCATAGGGATTTCCTTTCTAGGTGACATAGCATCATTATAAACGAATTTGCATATGTTTGTACACCGAATCAATCCCTTAAAACAGCATCCAAATGATTAAGGATATTAATATCCTTGCGATGAAACCGTTATGACGTCATATTCAGGTGAATGTAAGGTATATATTTTCAAAAATATAATATAATAGAAATAGACGTTTTTGAAAAGAGGCATAACCATGGATTTATTTAAGAAGTGTTACCAATATGATACTGCAAAAAAAGCCAGAGAAGCTGGCTACTATCCATACTTCCACGAACTGACGAGCAAACAGGATACGATTGTCCACATGGAAGGCAAAGAAATGATCATGATCGGATCGAATAACTATCTTGGACTGACTTCACATCCTGAAGTCATTCAAGCGGCAGTCGATGCGACTTTGAAATATGGTACTGGCGTTTCCGGTTCCCGTTTTTTGAATGGTACGCTCAATTTGCATAAAGAACTCGAAGGTGAACTTGCAGCATTCCTCAACAAAGATGACTGCACCATCTTCTCAACCGGATTCCAATCCAACCTAGGTATCATTTCGGCCATCGCGGGCAGAAATGACATCATTTTCTCCGATAAGGAAAACCACGCATCCATCTATGACGGTACAAGACTCAGTTATGCTGAAGTCGTTCGTTTTGAACACGGCGATATGAAAGACTTGGAAGAAAAACTGGCTAAGGCACCGGATTCCAAAGGTAAGCTCATCATCACAGATGGCGTTTTTTCCATGAGTGGCGATATCGCTAAACTTCCAGAAATCTGTGCGCTTGCCAAGCAATACGGCGCACGTGTGATGGTCGATGATGCGCACGGTTTTGGCGTCATGGGACCTACAGGCAGAGGGACTGCTGAACATTTCGGTCTTGAAAAAGAAGTTGACATCATCATGGGCACATTCTCAAAATCACTAGCATCCTTGGGCGGTTATGTTGCTGCTGAAAAAGATGTCGTCGATTACATTCGTCATAACTCCAGACCTTACATTTTCTCCGCGGCTATTCCACCGTCCAATACTGCTGCAGCGCTTGCAGCGCTTAGAGTCTTAAAAAGAGAACCAGAACGTGTTCACGCACTCCATGACATCTCCGAATACATGAGACAAGGCTTGAAAGCCAAAGGTTTAAAGATCAGAGATTCCAGAACGCCGATCATTCCAATTTTCACATACATGCCACTACGCACCATGATTGCCTGCAATCAACTCTTTGAACATGGCGTTTACGTGAATCCTGTCTTGCCACCGGCGACACCGATTGGTGAATGTCTGATTAGAACCAGCTATACAGCAACACACACCAGAGAACAAATGGATATTGCCATCGAAAAGATTGCAGCCGTTCTAACATCTTTGGAGAATTTTGAGGAATAATATGAAAGTCATCGTTGTTACAGGGGCATCATCGGGTATCGGGTTATCGATTGCTCAATATCTCGGGAATCGCGGACATCACGTGTACGGCATTTCCAGATCCAAGCATTTCGACAAGAACATCCGAAGCATTCAAGCCGATGTTACCCAATTCGAAGCATTGAAAGCAGTCTACCAAGAAATCTATGACATTGAAGGCAAAATCGATGTGCTGGTGAATAATGCCGGCAT
>DITG01000137.1 GCA_002422045.1 Acholeplasmataceae bacterium UBA6190 | reverse complement strand
TTTTGAAGTCATCATCGAGCGTGATGGTGATATCGACTATTACACACTCTCAGTCACAGAACTCACATTGTTCAAGATGTCGATGATCAATGGTCATTCGTCAACATTCTCTGTCTATGATGCTTTAGGTAACAGACTGTATCATGCATACTATGGTAGACTCAATTTCCAACTGCCTCCCGGAGACTATGAAATCTGGATATCTGAGAATAGATATAACCTCTCAGAAGTGCTCACATTTTTGGTCACCATTGAAGTTCTCAATATCCTGGATCAAGATCCTAACTTGATCGGGTGGGACCCATCCTATTATCGCAGTTTTGAGGGTGGAATCCCCATCAGTAGTCAAGTCCAAGGCAGTATCGATTATGACGGAGATCAGGATGTTTTCATCATTGAAATCAAGACACTTGGCATCTATCAGTTTACCGGTTCGAATTCCGATATGATGTATTACTATCTTTATGACCAAAATGGAGATAGAGAGCGTATGAGAAATAACTGGACGTATACGCTTGAACCTGGCATTTACTATTTGACAGCAAGTTCAAGTTATACATACATTACAGACCCTGTTGTTTATTACATTTCACTCTTCAAATCATCATAAATGAAAAGAAAAATCCCGATCTCTGATAAGGTCGGGATTTTGATTGATAGAATTTATGCTTCGCTTCTGGGTCTTAAGTCAAAGGGTTGCTCGGATAGATAACCTGTCCTATAGTGAATATCATTTCTTTGGTCAATCATTGAGATGGTTTCAGGAACATCAGATCTATTCATCTCGATCACAATCCGATACTCGATATAATCCATGGTCATGATGTCAGAGAATTGTTCAATTTCAAGGACAAGTTCGAGTGTACTTCCACCGAATAAAGAGACAGACTTGAGTTTTTGGATGTCTTGGGAACCTGATCTTCCCCCAGTGACATAAATGATCACTTTCGATTCAAAAAATGAGGGTTCTAATGCATAGTGATTCATCGGGAAATAGTGAATATAAGTTTGATAGTCTCTGATGATGATCCCTCGATGCTCTAGGATCAAAGGATAGGTGCTATCATCGATACCGTCTCTCATCTCAAGGATGTTGAAATCAAGTGAAGGTTGAATGAATGTATAACCCTGGTATCGGTTGGCTGTCATCAAGAGTGCTTCATAGGTCAAATCGTTGGTTAGATTGATTCTATCCCCTGTGGTGTTCAAATGCATGGATACCGTTGCAAACCCACCCGTCACCAATCGTTTGATGAGTTCAAAATCTAGAAAATATGATGATTTCTTGTCGTAAGAGAGTTGAATGAGTGATGTATAAAAGGATGAATAGATATCTTTGGCATGACCTTGTGAGAGGATGCGATGTTCTTCTAGGAATGTTTGGTGTTTAGTTTCATAATAGACTTTCAAAAGTGGCAAATTGACTGATTTGCTACTTGGGGCATCATCATAGATGGCATGAATGATCACTTCCGCATAGATGAACGACTCGGGATCAAAACGTCTATAGTAAACCAATTCATCGCTAACTGCTGGATGCGATTCTACATCAAAGGGTGGCAAATCCAAATCTTGGTCGACTTGTACCTCTTTGAGATCATCAGATAGTATAGATTCGCTCGAATCATCCAGACTTGCGCATGCAGCTATGCTGATCAATAACAACAAAACACACATGAGATAACTGATTTTCTTCATCATTTGACCTCCTGATTCCACGTTTTCTTCTACTTTTACTCTATTACACATCGTGTGATATGTCAAGTCAAGGGTTAGATGTCTTATCTTTTCAATGCTTTCATCTGATCTTTATCAGACTCTTTCACTCTGAAAGACTCCACCGTTTTTTGAATAGCTTTATTGTGGGTCCATGGGTCTAGTCTATTTTGTTTCATATACTCAAGACAGATCTCGCTATGATTGACCATCATGGTTGCCAGTGCCCATGCGACTGCCATTTTTGTATAGTAACCCGGATGTCTCAGTTGATCCAGTATAGCTAAGGACTGTTTGACATCAGGTTCCTTCAAGAAATGACTCAAGATCATCACAGCAACAATACGTTCTAAAAATTCATCGTTTGAACCGACAAAGGATTCTATGATCTCAAAGACTTGATCCGGATGGCGTTTCGCAAGTCGGAAGTGCTGACATAAGGAATCCGTTGTGCTCCAATCTTTCGTATGATGTGCAAACGAAATGAAATATGGGATTGATAGAGATAGATCCTTGATCATGCCGATCACATAGGTTTGAATGATTTCCATTTCATAGATCTCTAAAGGATTCGTCTCTAAAAATAGAACAGGATCATGCTGCATGATGGTTTTAGCAACCTTCATGAGTTCAGGAAGTCTGATGCCAAAATAAGGCTTTCGACTGGATCCATCAGTTTTCAGTTGATCAAGAGAAACATGATAGGTAGATAATAATGTATTCAAAACGAGATCTGCATGCATCATATCACCTCTATACCATCATCGATTAAACAGCTTTCAGTGTCAACAGGGATACACTTTCTACAAGTGATGTATAAGGAAACATATCGACTGGCACTGTTTCGATCAATTGATAAGTCTTCAGCAACACATTCAAATCCTTAGCCAGTGTCGATGGATTACAGGATCCATAAATGATTCTCTTGGGTTTCACATCCAAGATGAGATCAATCGTTTCTACGCCAAGACCGACTCTGGGTGGATCAAAAAACATGACATCAATCTTCTTTTC
>DITG01000094.1 GCA_002422045.1 Acholeplasmataceae bacterium UBA6190 | reverse complement strand
ATCGATTAAAAATTTGGTAAAATTCCATGAAATGGCATCCGATGATTTGAGTTTGGAAAGAATGCTGGGTTTGCCAGCGACATAATCTTTTGGTTTTTGTTCGCGGAGGAAGACAAACAGAGGATCAGCATCTTTACCATTGACATCCACTTTGGCAAATGTCTGGAAAGTCGTTCCAAATGTCAGTTCACAAAAAGACTTGAGTTCTTCATTGGATCCAGGTGCTTGATTCATGAATTGATTACATGGAAAATCCAGCACTTCAAATCCTCTGTCCTTGTATTTCTTGTACAATGCTTCTAGTCCGTCATACTGTGGCGTGAATCCACACTTGGTAGCGGTATTGACAATGAGTAAGACCTTGCCTTCATAGGACTTCAAAGATAAAGCTTTAGAATCGGTTGTTTTCACTTGATACTGGTAAATGTTCATAGTATTCTCCTTATTGAATTGATTACAATTTAATTTTATCAAATATATCATCAGAAAACAAAAACATCGCTTATGCATGAATTGTGTGATTTTCTCCACACATTTATTGCTTTCACAATGTTTTCAGTAGTGTTTTATGCTGGATAAGATTTCTTCTTTGATGGTTGTTTGGTCATCGCTTTTCGCGTCAACACATGATTGATCATCGTCAAGGAGATTGCGACAACAACCATGCCTCCCATGACTTGAAAAAGGCGAGAAATCGATTCTGGAATCAAGAGTCCTGCAAACTCATTGCCAGATTCGAATCTGGCTTCCAGTTCGAGCCCCTCATAAGGCAATAAATGGGTCTGATGGTTCTTTGAAACCAATTGTCCAGATTCATCATACCAACCGGTAAATCGATATCCTTGTCTTGAAGTCGCTTCGACAACCAATGGTAAATCGAGATAAGCCTCAAGGGTGAACACACCTGGGCTATCAAGATGATCGTGTACCTTGACAATCCCTCGCTCTGAATCATGGTTGATTTGTACACCGACTTGCTCATCAATACCTAAAAAAAGTTCTGTGTATGTTTTCAAATATGCGGGTCTTTCGTTTGCGAATGTTTTCATTCTTTGCACATAAAACTGCCATGTTTCATAGGTTGTGGGATATCCCCATCTATCGATGTGTTCTTGCATCTCTGGTGCATAGAGATTTTCCATGGATTCGATCATGTCAGTCGTGACTTGAGACGATAATGTCGATTTCAATAGTGATTCTAAACGGTACATGTATTTGCTTTTGAACTCGGGATTTTCTAACAGGCTGACGAATAGTTTTCCAGTCTTCCAAGTATCACCCTTGAGCACTTCATAACTATTGATCTCTGGTGTATTACCGCCCCATGAAGCGGCAAATCCCGCATCAACATCATAGACCATCCAGCGCCATCTGCCATCATGGCCGTAAGGAGCATTGGGATTGAAAGACACGTTTTTCTTCCAATAAAGTATATTATTCTGAGGCCAATCCTTATTCGCGAAATAAAGCTGAGCGATATAGTAATCGATGAAGTTATCGACATCCATCTGCTTTTCGATATGCCTGTAGTTGCGCATCACGCGCATGTCTTTTGTTGTTGCATATCGGTACATCGACATGTAGTTTGCCGCACCAATCTGACTGCCATCTTCCATATAAGCGTGTCCTGTCAAGATGGTTGACTGATCTCTTCTGATCCCATAGAGATTTTCAAGATACCATGTGTCATAGCGATCGCGAACATTGCGAATGCCAAAATATTCTCCGTTGATGAATAAAATGATTGGCGTACTGTATTGGATATCCAAATTCAATGGTTTTAAGATCATTTGGGCAGCTGCTTCACCCATGAATGTATACTCATAGGCTTGTCCGCCCGCTCTTAAGATGATTCTTTTGTATTTTGAAAGTTCACGGTCTTCAAAAAATGGATACTGAAAACTGGACGCTTCATCATATTCGCTTCTTGCATAAAGCCTGTAGCTTTTGATGGGATACTTCCTAGATAATCCACCGTGAACTCTGAGTCCTGCTTCCTGATGAATCAAAGACAATCCTTGTCTGGAATACATTTCGACGGTGACTGGTCTTTCCCATGCTTGTCCGGATTCGAAATAATTCCCGGTACGATTGGATGTCGTTTGAGGAATATTTTCATCATACGCTTGACCTGCGATATTGATGCCTGTTTGATAATCATAAAGATGTTTGATATCTGTGGATAGTGAAATGATTGGAAAGGTATATTTGTCAAACATATCAGGTGATACAAAATAGGTCTGTGTGATGACCTCACTTTGATTGTTTCTTGAATCAAAGGCGACGGCTTTGACAACAGTCGATGAAAAAATCTCACCCTTTGGCTCAGTCCATTTGTCTGCACTGCTTCTGATGTAGGATATCGGAGTTTGTGGGATATCGGATGCTTCATCGATGATTTGCACGGATTGCCCTTCTGGAATGACTTTCAAATCGATCAGCATGGCAGTTGTCCAGATGGGATCTTCTTGGGTAGGTGTAGAGCCATCTAGTGTGTAATGAATGGTTGTGTTAGGCTGTGCCACTAGATCCAGTTCGAATGCAGTTTCATAAAATCCGCCAAGATGAGAAAATGATGGATTGTATACTGGGTTGATTTTTGTTGTTCTGGGAACGAGTAGCGTATTGCCGAACTCACATGCGGAAAGCATGACAAGTAATGCAATATAGAGCGTGATCAAGATGCATTTTTTCATGCGTTCCTCCTGTGTTCTGTCTTAAGTTATATTTTAACATATTTTTATCCGATTTAAGTGGTTGTTGTATGGTATGAAATAGATGTCTTTAACTTCAAAATATGTTATAATAAAGTATCATTTTTAGGAGACTGACTCATGAATACCATCATCCCTCGGCTCAAATTCTTTTTTGTGATGCTCATCTTGTGGTTCTTGCTCAATTTTAACCTTGAGTTGACCACGATTCTATTTGGCATCACTATCTCTTTTTTTGTGACTCTGTTTGCATATGAGATCTTACATGATAACCAAGGCTTCAGATACAAAGGCATCAGATTGTCTTTGATTTTTTACTATCTGTTTGTCTTGTTTGTCGAAATCTTCAAGTCAGCGTTCATTTACATTAAGAACCTGATTTCAAGAGATCATATACCGATGATTTTCAAATTGCAACTCAATGATCTCGATTCGGTTCAGGTTGCCATCATCGCAAACTCGATCACATTGACACCAGGCACCATTACGGTTGACATCGTCGACAAGACGGTTTATGTGCTCGTGCTGGCTAAACCAGGCACCACACAGGCGGAACTGGAAGAGCCTATCCGTTTAAAATTTGAAAAACTCTTGAAAGGCACAGGGCAAAAATCATGACAACACTCCAGTGGTTCTTAATCCTGACCATGTTGTTCTTAGTCCTTGCCATGGTGTTTTCGTTCATCAGACTCCTCACAGGGAAAACATTATGGGATCGCATTCTCATGCTCAATCTCATTTCTGCCAAAGTCGTGCTCTTTATTGCCGTTTATGCGATTTATACCGATAGTTTGGTATTGCTCGATATTGCCATCTCTTATGGTATCATCGGTTTTCTCACCATGACACTCCTTGCAAAATTCATCATGACCGGAGGTAGAGAAAAATGAACATACTCGTCTACATCATTTTGATCATGTCCTGGATTTTTATCCTGTTTGGCATGATTGCAATCTTCCAGTTAAAAAATCTTTACACGCGTATTCTGACTGCTGCAACTATTGACACCGTCGCTAGTTTCTTGGTACTCTTTGCGCTGATCTTTGCACGCTTATCCTATGGATATGCCATTCGTCTTGTGCTCCTCATCCTCTTTCTTCTGATCACTTCCCCAATCAGTAGCCATGTCAACATCAGATCAGCTTATCTGATCGGTGTACCACTAACCCATAAGGATGGTGAATCCTATGAATGAGTGGATTGGAATCGCACTACAGATTTTACTGATTGTGATCGCGATATCGATTGTCTTTCACAAGGAAAATTTCACCATCATCATCTTGATTTCAGCATTCGGCTTGATTGCAGCAACCCTCTATGCCATCAACCAGGCACCTGATGTCGCGATTGCTGAAGTTGCCATCGGTTCAGCCATCATTCCGCTCATTTACGTGATTTCCATTTCACGTCAGCGCGAATTCATCGTCTTGGACCGTGTCGATCATAACCGATTCGAGCTGGATACAGAAAATATTCAAGTGTATGAATTATTGACCCTATTTGTTGAAAAGCACGATCTTAAGATGAATGTCTGCTCGGATATTGCAGGTTCAGATAAAGAATTATCCAAAGAACTCAACGTTGATTTGATCATCATCTATGATGACAAGGAAAAAGCATTCTTGCTGAAGGGCAAATCATCATCAGTGCTCATGAGAAGTCTTTCGGACATGATTGAAGCGTATCCTTTCATCAAAGTCGTCGGCATGAAGGACGGTGATCTCTATGATTAAGCGTCTTTCTCTTGTACTACTTCTAGGATTTGTGCTCTATTTGTTCATCATTTCGATTGCGACACTACCGGATGTCTATAATGCCTCTGGAAAACTATTTTTCAGAGATAACGGCTTTTCTGATACGGGTTCAATGAATTTGGTCACTGCCATCTATTTGGATTATCGTCTGTTTGACAGTTTGTTTGAAGCAGGCATTTTGTTGATTGCAGTGTCTGGCGTCATGTGGATTAGCCAACATAACATCAAGGAAAAGAACGCAAATTTCATGTTGGATAAACAAAAGACACCAGAACTTTTCATCACCTTCTCGAGATTGCTCTATCCAGTCATGCTTTTGTTTGGTATGTATGTCGTCATCAACGGTCATATTTCTCCAGGCGGAGGATTCCAAGGCGGAGCAATCATTGCAACCGCGATTCTTATTCTTTACTACATCGACATCAGTAAGACCATCGAAGTCAACAGAATACTCACGATTGAGAAATTCTTGTTTCTGATTTTGCTTGCCATCTCGTTTGTCAGTGTGCTGACTCGTGGCGAATTGTTCACCAACTTCATGCCCTTAGACAGCAGTGTTGAACTCAAACAAATCTATCTGATCTTACTGAATATCATCATCGGTGCGAAAGTATCCTTAGGCTTGATCGCAATCTTTACAGCATTTTTGAAGGAGGGCCGCTAATGAATCCCATCTTGAGTTTTGTCATCCTCCTGATTGGCATCTATGGCATTGCAACATCGAAAAATATCATCAAATCGGTCTTTTGTGTCACGATCATTGAAACAGCGACCATCCTGTTATTCTTGAATCTTGGTGTGTATGAAGGTGGCTTAATCCCAATCATGAATGCTATCGGGATCGAGATTGTCGATCCGCTACCTCAAGCATTGATGATCACGACGATTGTCATCGGTTCAACCATCACATCCCTTGCGCTGATGCTTTGCATCAAGATTTTCCATCATTACGGTAGTATTGAATGGAAAGTTGTATTGAAGGGAGACAAATGATGATCTATTTTCCGATTCTTTTTGTCTTCATTCCTGTCTTGTCTTCCCTGGTGGTCTATTTAATCAATCACCGATTGGCAGCCAAGTTTCTATTTATCAGCCAAGCTGCGATGATTGTGCTCTTTGTTTTTTATGCTCAATATGTGACAAACAATCCTGATTTAACACTCCTTTTGTTTGGTGGATGGGACAGTCTGTTCGCCATCAGTTTCTATAATGACGGTTTATCGCTTGCGTTCATCGGACTGACGGTTGTCATGTGGTTCATTTTACTCATCTATACATACAAGACCAATCGGGATGAAAACAAATTTCTTTTCTTCTTCATGTTCTTGCAAGGCATCTTCTTAGGACTCATTCAAACCAATGATTTGTTCAACCTCTTCGTCTTCCTAGAACTGATGACCGTATTGATCACCATCTTGATTGCCTATAAAAAGACCGGACCATCGTTTAAGGCATCGATTTTCTATTTGCTCGTCAATACGATCGGTGCGATGTTCTTCCTGCTTGGGATTATTCTGATTTATTACATCTACGGTACCATCAATATTCAATACTTGAGTCAAAACATTCATTTGTATTCTGATCAGGGTTTGATCAAACTTGCTTATGTGATGATGATTTCCGGACTATCAATCAAAGCGGCTTTCTTTCCTCTGTTTACCTGGTTACCCAAGGCACACGGTGTTGCACAGTCGACCATTTCGGCATTACTTTCAGGACTCATTGTCAAGGGTGCTCTCTACTTGTTCATCCGCATTCATATGGAAATGTTCCAATCTGCCAATTACGGACTTGAACAGGTCATGTTCTATGTCGGTGCAGTGACTGCCATCGGTGGTGTCATCTTTGCACTGGTTCAAAAAGACTTGAAACAGATTCTTGCCTATCATACGGTTTCTCAGATTGGGATCATGGTGATGGGATTATCCTCTGTTGCTGATTACTCCTATGTCGGAGGCTTGATGCATATCTTCAATCACGCACTTTTCAAATCATTACTCTTCCTTGGTGCGGGTGCTGTCATTCAAAACTATCACACCAAGAAGGTTTCAGAAATCAGAGGCGTCATGAGAAGCATGCCCTGGACAGCTGTGTTACTGATTGTCGGAATGCTTTCCATCAGTGGTGCTCCCTTCTTCAACGGCTTTGTTTCAAAGACCTTGGTCAAATATGACTTTAAATATGACAATTTCAAGATGATTCTGTTTACCATCATCAACATCGGTACCGTGACATCCTTCTTGAAATTCTCCACGATTCTCTTCGGTCCTCGCAAACAATCCTTCATCTTCACTGACCGAAAACAGCAGTTTGCCATGACCTTGATTGCAATCCTTTGTGTGACCATTGGAATATTTTATATACCACTAGGATCTTGGTTACTCGGCAAAGATTTATCGTATGTCAATGTTTTTGATATCAAAAACTGGATCGATTATGCAATCTATGTGATGGCAGGACTCATGCTTTATCGATATGTCATCGTTAGAGATTTCAAGCCTTTGGCTAGAATCCGAAACCTATCGATTAGTTTTGAAAATGCGAATTACTTATTCATTTTGTATATGGTGATGATTGCGATGTTCATGTTCATGATCCCCTAAATGACAAATCCCACTTGTTTTGGAAGTGGGATTTTTTCATATCATTCTGAAGTTGTTTTGATTTGTGATCTATAAATATTCGCGTACACGCCATTTTTCGCAAGCAAATCGCGATGTCTGCCTTCTTCGACCTTGAATCCGTTTTCCAAGACGACAATCTTATCCGCATTCTTGATCGTGGATAGACGATGCGCGATGACGATCATCGTTCTGCCCTGTTTGACCTTTTCCAAAGCGGTTTGAATCATGGTCTCTGTTTCAGTGTCGATATTGGCTGTTGCTTCATCCATCACGAGAATCACTGGATCATGGACAACAGCACGCGCAAATGAAATGATTTGCTTTTCTCCGACAGACAGATTCCCGCCACCTCGTGTGATCATCTGGCTGACACCGTTTTCCAATTTATCGAGTAACTTACTACCACCGATATCTCTTAAGATATGCTCAACTTCGGCATCGGTGACATCGTTTCTACCGAAACGTACGTTATCAGCAATCGTGCCTTTGAGCAATACAGGGTCTTGCAAGATAATACCGACATGAGTGCGGTAAGTTCTCTTGGAATAGTTTGTGATTTCATTGCCGTCGACTAAGATTCTACCCATGTCAGTGGGTTTTAAGTCATAAAAACGCATGAGTAGGCTCACCAGTGAAGATTTGCCAGATCCCGTATGTCCGACGAGGCCGACCATAGTGCCTTTTTTGATGTCTAGGTCAACACCTTTTAAGACTGGAGTCCCTGGATTATACGAAAACCAGATGTTGTCGAAAGTGATATCCCCTTTGAAACGTTCGATGATTTCAAAAGATCCATCTTCTTGATCACCATCAATGATCTTGAAAATACGCTCTGTGCGAACAACAGCATGCTGCAGATTGCCGATTTCTCTGAATAGTGTCCCAACCGGTTCAATCAGTCGTGACAAATAATCATTATAAGCATAGATGATCCCTGCACTCACCACAAATCCTGCGATGTTCAGATAGCCTTGACCGAAATAAAGGACAATGACGGATGTGACCAGTGCGCCGAGCAAGCGAATCATGTTCCAGCCGATCGACAGATGCAAGAGATTTTCTTTGATTTTTTCCTTCATGAAGTCATTGGAGAGTTCATTGAATTTGTCTTCAGTCTGATTTCTGAAGTTGAAGATCTGAAGAATGCCGATGCCATTGATGATTTCATTCAGATTGGCAGTGATCATCGAGTTTTGTTCGTTGACTTTGACGGCGATTTTGTTGAGTTTCTTCATGAAAAAACGTAACCAAACGTAGACCAGAGGGAAGACCAAGAATGTCAATAGCGCAAGGGTCGAATCAAGATAAAACATCCCGATATACGCAAATATGACCGCGAGCGTCGCATTCACAAGCAGATTCATGATCGTTGAAAACAAGTTCATCATGCCACCGACATCCGTGATGATGCGGTTGGCAATCTTTCCAGCTGGTTCAGTCTCAAAATACGTCATGGGCATACGCTGAAGAGAAGCCACTGCATCTTTTCTGGCATCTCTGACGATATTGACGTTGATCATCGAAGTCGAAATACGTTGGATATACGTGAATAGAATCTGTAGGAAAAAGCGTAATGTGAGCAAGAGTAACAAGATGGACAAAGGACGCATGGACGGCTGATAAAACGCGAAAATCTCATCGCTTGTCATTTGTTCAATCTGATACTGATAGGTCAGCCCTTCTTGTGAAATGACCGTCAGGGTGCTACCTGAAATCGATTTGTTGCCTCTTTGGGCAATTTCATCGATGAAATAATACTTACCTTGATAAATCACAATCGAAATCCCATCGCCTGAAGCTTCTTCTTGTGTAAAATACCGACCTTGATATTCAACTTCTTGATTGACTTCTGTGGTTTCATACCAAGGACGTTCGATACCGACCAAATAATCATCAAGGATGCTTTTGACAATCAATGGGGCAACAAGACCTAACCCTTGGACAACAATCATCGCGGAAAGCGTGATGAACAGGAGTTTTTTATATTTGGCGATATATCGCCATACTTTTCTCATGGTTTTCATGGGTTTTCTCCTACTTCATCGTCATCTGTTGAATGTACTGGTGTTTGTACCAGCCATCCTGACGGAGCAATTCATCATGTGTGCCTTGCTGAGTGATCTTCCCGTTTTCCAACACGAAAATCTTATCGGCATCACGCACAGCAGAAAAACGATGGGCAACGATGATATTCGTCTTGCCCTCACGGAAAGCTTTCAAATGTTCAATGATGGTATCTTCTGTCTGAGCATCGACAGCCGATAAAGAATCATCTAGAATCAAAATCGCAGGATTCTTGATCAGTGCACGCGCAATCGATAGACGCTGTTTCTGTCCACCTGAAAGACTCACACCGGATTCTCCAACCATTGTCTGCAAACCATTGGTCAAATAATTCAGATCCTTTTCAAAGTCTGCAATCTTCACAGCTTTATCCAGTTCTTCATGATTGGCTTTCGGATTGCCGATCATGATGTTTTCATCGACTTTACGTCTGAAAAGCATATGTGATTGAGGTACATAACCCACTAAGTTTCTGATATCTTCAATCTTATAGTGCTCAATTTTGTCTGAATCAATATAGATTTCACCATCGGTGACATTGAATTCACGCAAGAGTTGTCTAATCAATGTGGACTTGCCAGCTCCAGTCGGACCGACGATCCCAATCGTTTCGCCTCGTTTGATCGTGAATGTGATGTTCTTGATGACGGGTACCTTGTCAAAAGGATATTTGAATGTGACATTTTTGAAATGAATCTCGTTAAAGTTTAAAATCGGAATCGAATCTTCTTCGTCATGAACCACAGGTAAAGATTTCATGATTTCATCATAGCGATCAATTGAGATGGTGGCGTTGTTGATTTGTGTGAAAATGGTTGAAATGGAAATGATCGGACCATATAGCATCCCGACATAGGAAACAAAGGTGATCAACCCACCCAACGTCATTTCTTGCCTGATGATGAAGATGACACCAAAGATGAACGCCAAAACATACGCGATACCATAGATGACTTCAAACAACGGGTTGAACCAGTTTTCATACCGAACAATATAACGCCAGGATTCAATATCGGCATCGATGGCCTTGTTTTGCTTGATCAGGTCATTGTCTTCTTGGACATACGCACGAATCGCTTTTTGTCCTTCGACGGACTCAAGCACTTTTTCGGTCATGTCTGCATAGATTTCACGATGTCTTTTGATGTATTTGCGTTTGTTATAACGAATAACGTTCAAAATGGTCAGACCGAAGGGCATGATCGAAATCGAAATGAGTGTCAGATTCCATGAAATCGAAAATCCCATGACACCAATGGCGAAAATGATGACACCGACGTTAAAAATAATCCCTTCAAGAAGCGAAGTCGCTGCTTGCGTGATGGCATCAAGATCAGCAGTCACACGGCTGATCAAGTCTCCTTTTTCATACTGTTCGAAAAATTTAGAGTCCATGTCAAAAAGATGCGACAAATATTTCTTTCTCAGTTTGAATGAAAGCATTTGCGCAGTCTTGTGTGATAGATGGTTGTAGGTGAATGAAATCAAATATCGAGCCACAGGCAAGAGCACCAAAAGTCCGACCAACATCCATAAAGATGATCTGTTCAGACCACCACTGACGATGGTGTCAATCGATAAGCCAAGGACATAGGCAGGTGCCAAAGAGATGGCTGCGATGGTTAAGAGTAAAAACAGCATGACGATGTACGTCTTCCACTGTTCTTTAATGAACCATCCTATTTTTTTGTAGATGTTGATCATAGATGTGAACACTCTTTCTATAGAAAATACACATTCATTATACCTCTAAACAGGTAAGCTTCAAACCCTTTTGTTGATGAAAGTGATTTCATCAGAAATGAAAAGACAATCACAATAGTGATTGCCTAAAGTTCGATGATGTGATGGCCACTTGCCTTGATCAAACGGTTCATGATGGCACTGCCAAATCCTTTTGTGGGTAGAACTGGTATGAGTATATGCTTGATTTCTAACTGATCCATATGTCTTAGAGCACTGAAAATAGTTGATCCGATAGCATTCATATCTTCTAAAGATCCAAGATCAAATACATGTTTGGCCTTCAGTTCTATCGCATATTCCGAAGGACAGACAATCCCAATATCAGGATCATCAAAGATACTTCGTTTCATATACTCAATCACGTTTTCAAAGGATCCACTGAGAAGCGTCAGTTTGCCTTTCGGTGCATAATGCGTATATTTCATCCCGGGTGATTTCGGTATGTCGATCCGCTCATCGGACGAGGAGTCGTTGATGTTCATCTTCAAGACGGATTCAATCATATCCAAGGTGATTCTCCCAGGTCTGAGCAATGTCGGAACAGGTGAAGTCAAATCTAATACTGTTGATTCCACACCGATTTCCGTGCTACCGCCATCGATGACGATGTCGACTTTCCCATCAAAATCTTGAAGGACATGCGATACTTGAGTCGAGGAAGGTCTCCCACTCAGATTGGCAGATGGTGCACAAATCGGTAAACCTGCAATGTCAATGACTTTCAAAGCAACTTGATGACTGGGGATTCGAATGGCGACTGTATCCAAACCTCCCGTAACGGCTTTGGATAAGGATGGATGTTTGTGAAGCACGAGGGTCAATGGTCCTGGCATGAAAGATTCAATGAGAAGTTCTGCGATTTGAGGGACATTGACAGCATACTTATAGATATCACTTTTTTTTGAGACATGAACAATCAGCGGGTTATCAGAAGGTCTGCCTTTGGCACGATAAATGGCATAAACAGCGTCATCCATCAAGGCATTTGCACCGATACCATAGACCGTTTCCGTAGGAAACACGACAAGACCGCCCGATGACAGAACGGATTTAATGTGTGCTTGCACAGATTGCTGATTCAATTCATGTGCTTGATAAATGGTCGTTTTCATTAGATTCCTCTTTGCAGTGTTGCATGATTATGATATCATAAATTTTTCCGATATTCATCATTTTTCATCGCGTCGATTCCTAAAAACCAAAATACCTCCTTTCATGACTATTCATGGCTGTTTATCATCGACTTTTTTGATTTATTTGATATACTATGAATAAGGTGTCACATCATTGAAAGGAGCTCATCTCTTTGAGATTGACGAAAAACATATGAATCCAAACAAATTAGAGATTACAAAAAAGTTAAAGGCCAAAGATCCCAAACAACTCAACATGGTGTTAGGATTTGACGGATTTGTGGATGAAATCATCCATGTAGTTGACAAGCGTCAAGACAGTGAACATTTCACACGCATCGAAACACTGCTTGCACTTTCAAAACGCATTGAAAAAGCGAGTGGTCTGTCGACCAATATCGAATTACTACCCATCGTGAAAAAACTGGGTGGTAATGGTCCAATCATGTGCAATGCATTATCGATGCATGAACCTACCATCACTTACATTGGTGCACTTGGGAACCCAAACATCCATGAAGTGTTCATCGACATGGAACCCGCAGCAAAACTCTACACCATCGCTGAAAATGGCCATACCGATGCGCTTGAATTCATGGATGGCAAACTGATGCTCGGTAAGATGGACTCTCTTAAGGATGTCAATTATGAACGTTTGATCGAAGTCGTTGGCGAAAAGCCATTCGTCAAACTACTTTCTGAACTCGATCTGTTTGCTGCAGTGAACTGGTCGATGTTGCCCAAGATGACTGAACTTTGGAAAAAGGTCATCAAATTCATTTTGCCACAATTACCGAAACGCAATATCAAACCGATTCTGTTCATTGATTTGGCAGATCCTGAAAAGAGAGAGCATCATGAAATCATCGAAATCATTGATTTGCTCAAGCAATTCAATCATCATTTCAGAGTCATTTTAGGACTGAACAAGAAAGAGGCCTATGATGTCGCAGGTGTCCTCAATCTGTTTGAGTCACAGTCTTTGAAAGACATGACCGTTTCACTCGAGGATTTGAATCAGGCACTTTATCGTTATGCCGGTATCTTCGGTATCGTCATTCACCCAGTTGACAATTCTTGCACTGTCATTGATGGCAAGTTCTATCAAGACTTCGGACCTTTCTGTGCAAAACCTGTTCTCACCACAGGTGCTGGCGACAATTTCAACTCAGGATATGTTCTAGGACTTCTCCTAGGTCTTT
>DITG01000095.1 GCA_002422045.1 Acholeplasmataceae bacterium UBA6190 | reverse complement strand
CTTTTCATGGTGCTCGCATTTTTGGGTGCGATCATCTACATCAAGGTGATTTCATGAGGTACAAAGGCGTTGTGAGTTATGATGGCACCAATTACGCCGGATTCCAGTCCCAAAACAATGGGACAGGCATTCAGGAAGTGATTGAAAAGGCATTCCGTCTGATGACTCAGACAGACATCAAGATTCATAGTGCAGGCAGAACCGACAAAGGCGTTCACGCCATTGGGCAAGTCTTTCATTTTGATTCAGAAATTGACTTGCCATCTGACATTTGGGTAAGAGGCGTCAATGACAGAATGCCACTCGATATCCGTTTGAAAAAAGTGGTGAAGGTCAAGAAAGACTTTCATGCCAGACACAGTGCCAAATCCAAGGTCTACAAATACGTGATTGCTAAAAAACCGTCTTCCGCATTCTCAAAAAACTATGAAGTCTACGTGAAAGATTTAGATTTCGAGAAGATGAGACTTGCGATGCAAGATCTGGTGGGTACGCATGATTTCAGAGGTTTTTGTCAGTTAGTCCCAGGTAAACCCACTGAAAAAACCATTTTTTCAGCAACCATGAAGGAAACGAAAAAACATGTCGTTTTCACATTTCATGGAAAGAGTTTCTTGAAATATATGGTGCGTTCCATGATGGGAACGCTCATTCAGATCGGGATGGGTCGTAAAGAGGTTTCAGTCATTTCCGAGATTCTTTTGACCAAGGACCGGACACTTGCAGGGAAAACCGCAGAGTCCAGAGGATTGTTCCTGGTTCGAATCTATTACTAGTTTGATATAATGAGTGTAGAAGGAGAGATACCGATGTTCATCACATTTGAAGGCGGAGAAGGTACCGGCAAAACAACTTTGATCAGAGAAATCGCTGCGAAACTGCGCGTCTCTTTTGATGTTGTCACCACCCGCGAACCAGGCGGATCCTTGATTTGTGAAGCGATTCGTGATGTCATCTTGAATCCTAAGTACACCGGTGTGACGCCTTACACCGAAGCACTCCTGCTTGCTGCATCTCGTGCACAACACTTAGATGAAGTGATATTACCAGCTTTAAAAGAACAAAAGATGGTACTTTGTGACAGGTACCTGGATTCATCTTTAGCCTATCAGGCACATGCCAGAGATTTGGGGTTTGATTTTGTGCTATCCATCAACGATTATGCCAGAAGAAACATGCCCAATCTGACATTCTATATCGATTTGGATCCTGAAATTGGATTATCGAGAATCTCGAATAGAGACAAATATGACCGTTTGGACCAAGAAAAGTTCAGTTTCCATACCAAAGTTCGTGAAGGATACTTGAAGGTTTGTCAGATGTATCCCGATCGCATCGTGAAAATCGATGGCAATCAGCCCATCAGTTTCATCATGGATGAAATCATGAACCGGATTGAAAAAGCCTTATGAAACGGGCGTATTACTTCTTCAAACAGACGATTCTAAAGAACCGTCTGGCACATCTTTATCTGATCAGCGGACCAAGAGGTTCTGGGAAATCACAACTGGTTGATGACGTCTCCTATCTGATTCTAAATCAGAATCGTCCGGAATCCCCACATCTGAAACTTCAGATCAAAGAGCGTAAGGTGCCGAACATGATGGTCATCGAGCCGGATGGATTATCGATCAAAAAAGAGCAAATCTTGGCGCTTCAATCGGAGTTTTCCAAATCGTCTTTGGTTTCAGGACCGAGAATCTATGTCATCAAGAGCATTGAAAAGATCAGTGTCTCCGCAGCAAACTCACTTCTTAAATTCATGGAAGAGCCACTTTCAGCAACCGTTTATGGATTCTTGCTCACTGAAAATATCGATGATGTCTTGAGAACCATACAATCGAGAAGCCAGATCATCCATCTGAAATCGATTGATGAAAAGGATCTTGAACGTGAATTGATGACGCTTGGCGTCGATGAGAAACTCGCAACACTTGCACCCTACATCACGAAGAACCTAGAAGAAGCGACGGTGCTTTCTGAAAATCCGAATTTCATGGAACTTGTGCAGTTCATCGAAGATATCGCAACCCTTTGGGGTAAAAAGGATATATCATATCCCCTCTTGTTCACGCAAAAGAGTGGGCTGCTCATCCAAGAGCGGGATTTCTTCAAGAATTTTTTAGAATTATTGTTACTCTATTTTTTAGACCTTGTGCATTACAAGGCGCATCAGGAAATCACATATCAGTTTTTAAGAGAACAGATTCAATATATGAGCGATTTGATGAGTATCAAGGATATCAATGACATCATTGAAGAAATTCAAGATGTCCTTGAACAACAAACCTATTTCATCAACTTAGAACTCGTTTTAGACCGTCTGTCTTACATCATAGAGAGAAAGAGGTGAAGTAATGAACGTTGCTTTAGTCCAATTCAAAGAAGCAGGCAAGAAATATTACTTTTCATATCAGGGTATCCAAATCATCGAAAAAGACCTTGTGGTGGTGGAAACTTCCAGAGGGATTGAAATAGGTAAAGTGTATTTGTTCAAGGAAATCAAAGAAACCGATCTGACATCGGAATTGAAACCGATCATTCGAAAGGCGACCGAACAAGACATCAAAGAAGACGCATACAATCAGACACTTGAAGCAGGCATCATCGACAAAGCGAAACATCTCGCAATCGAAAACGAGCTTGAAATCAAAGTACTCGGTGCAGAATACACACTCGACCGCAAAAGACTTCTGATTTACTTCGAATCGGAAAATCGTGTCGATTTCAGAAATCTCGTCAGAGATCTCTCTGAAATCTATCACACCAGAATTGAACTGAGACAAATCGGACCCAGAGATGCAGCCAAAATGATTGGCGGAATCGGTCCTTGCGGACTCATCTTATGTTGCACGACTTTCATCGGCGAATTTGATACCGTCTCCATCAAGATGGCGAAGAATCAAAATATAGCCTTAAACCCTCAAAAGATTAGCGGGGTTTGCGGCAAGCTTCTCTGCTGCATCAAGTACGAAGATGAAACGTATACGGAACTGAAGAAAATCATGCCGGATATGAATGAACTGATCACCACTGAAAAAGGTGTCGGAAAAGTCATCGACATGAACATCATTGCACAGAAACTCAGAGTACGCTACGTGGAAAACGGAGCGATGGAATGGATTACTTTAAAGGACGTTAAGACAAGAGAAGATGCTTAGAAGTTTGTTAGGAACACAACTGATGATCGAACAGAAATCAAGAACGGCGTTCAACCTGGACACGATTTTGTTATCGGATTTTGCAAAAATCCCGTATCGTTCAAAAGTCGTGCTCGATGTTGGAACGGGTGCCGGTCCGGTGATGCTTTATCTTTCTCAAAAGACGAAAGCGAAGATCATCGGGATTGAAATCCAGGAAGACAGATTCTTACAAGCCAAGCATAACATCACACTCAATCATTTGGAATCCCAATGTGAGGTCATCCATCAGGACATCAAGACACTCGAGATGAAAGATGTCGATTGTATTGTCACCAATCCTCCTTTTTTCAAGGTGAATGAAACATCCAATGTCAATGACTCAATCGATGATACGATTGCGCGTCATGAAGTATCATTATCCCTAGAAGCGTTGATCGAATCATCGTATAGACTTTTAAAGTATGCCGGATATCTCGTGATGATACACAGACCAGACCGGTTTGCAGAAATTGTTTCTGTGTTGAACCGGTATCATTTTGAAATCAAACGCGTGCGCTTTGTGCATCCTTATGTGAATGACAAAGCCAACCATGTCTTGATCGAAGCTGTCAAAAAAGGGTCTCCAGGCATGCTGGTGGAACCACCCTTGATCCTATACGTTGAAAAACACATTCCGACCAGAGAACTGGTTGAGATCTATGGAGGTCGCTCGTATGCTGTTAAGTCTGCTCTCTAGAAAAGAGAAACTGAAATTTCTGGATATGGCCATGCACATGGTATCTGTGGATGGAGAACCGACACTTGTCGAACAACGGTTGCTCAACATGTTGCTTGCTGAAGTCGGCGATGGGATTGTCGCAGAATATCACTTTGCACTCTCGAAAGATTTGAATGAAACGCTTGACTTTTTTGAGAATGCGAACAAAACGGTGAAAAACATTGTGTATTACAACCTGATGAAGGTTGCGATGACCGATGATTTTTACAACACGACCGAACATTTCTTCCTTGAAGAGATTCGTGAACGTTTTGCAATCGATGAAGCCAAGAAAAAACAACTGATGAATCTCGTCTTTGCAGAACGCGATTTGCGTGAACGTGCGAAACGGATCGTGAGTCACTGATGCAAAAAAGTTTCAAAGAAAGTAAAGCAACCCTTTTCGTCGTGTCAACACCGATTGGAAACTTATCGGATATCACGTACCGTGCGATTGAGATTCTAAACTCGGTCGATATGATTTTATGTGAAGACACAAGAACTTCATCAGTGCTTTTAAACCATTATCAAATCAAAAAACCACTCATGAGTTATCATGAGTTCAATAAACTCGAAAAAGAAGATCAGATCATCAGCATGTTGACCGAAGGGAAAAACCTAGCCTTGATCAGCGATGCGGGCACACCTGGCATCAGCGATCCTGGCTATGAAATCATCAAGCGCGCAATTGATTCCGGATTTCATGTCGTGAGTATCCCCGGGGCAAGCGCCATTTTATCCGCTTTGGTCGTCTCAGGCTTGATCATCCAACCCTTCACATTCATCGGATTCTTACCAAAGAAATCCAGTGATCAGAAAAGGTTATTGACATCATATCAGATGCGTCCAGAGACTCTTGTGATCTATGAATCCCCGATGAGAATCTCCAATACCGTCAAAACACTGTTTAATATCTTCGGCAATCGTCGTATTGTCCTTGCTCGTGAACTGACCAAAACCTTTGAAACCATCATTAGAACAACACTTTCCGAAGCACTGATGATCGAACATAACACCAAAGGGGAATATGTCATCATCTTAGAAGGACAACTTCAGCAAGAGAAAACTTCTGATCTACCCATCGAAGATGAAGTCAAAGGACACATCCAGTCCGGTATGACTGAAAAAGATGCGATTAAGACGGTTGCGAAATCAAGAAAACTACCGAAAAACGATGTTTACAAGACCGTTAAAATCAAGTGAAAACGAACCATGATGATTTTCTGAAAACGGATTCTCAATGCTTGATTTTTAAGTGATTTATAATATAATAAGAGTATCATAGGCAATGAGAAAAAGAGTAGGTCTCATCTAAGGTCAAGAGAGTTCGCGGATGGTGCAAGCGAATCCAAGGTGAAGTCGAACATGGTTTTCGAGCCTTTCAGTCGATAGGTAGACTGAGACGTCAATTCCGCGTTAAGGGTAGAGTGCCGGAGTGATCCGGAACTAAGGTGGTACCGCGATTATGTCGTCCTTAGACCAAGGGCGACTTTTATATTTTTTTGGAGGTGTTTCACATGGAAAAGAAAAAGTATTATCTCACAACAGCAATTGCATACGCATCAGGCATTCCGCATATCGGTAATGTCTATGAAGCAATCTTAGCGGATGCGATTGTCAGATTCAAGAGACTGGAAGGCTATGATGTCTTTTTTCAGACTGGCACAGACGAGCATGGTCAAAAAATTGAATCCAAAGCGGTTGCCAACGAACTGTCACCAAAGACCTATGTCGATACGATCGCTAGCGAAATCAAACGGATCTACGACAAGGTTCATGTCTCATACGACCAATTCGTCAGAACAACCGATGAGCGTCACATCAAGTCCGTTCAGGCGATTTTTAAGAAGCTTTATGATCAAGGCGATATTTATCTGGGTGAATACGAAGGCTGGTACTCAGTTGCCGAAGAAGCGTTCATCTTGGAAAAAGACATCGTTGATGGCAAAGCCCCGAACGGTGATATTCCCGTATGGACCAAGGAAGCAGCTTACTTCTTAAGACTCGCACCTTATCAAGAAAGACTACTCAAACATATTGAACTGCATCCCGAGTTCATCGAACCTGAAGCCAGAAGAAATGAAATGATTCAAAACTTCTTGAAAGAACCACTACCAGACTTATCGGTGTCTAGAACCTCATTCAAATGGGGTATTCCTGTGGAATTCAATCCGGGACATATCGTTTATGTCTGGATTGATGCACTTTCGAATTATATCACTGGATTAAACTATCATCCGAATCAGCCATTATCACCTGAGTTTAAGACATACTGGCCGGCAGATGTCCATCTGATCGGGAAAGATATCTTAAGATTCCATACGATTTACTGGCCAATCATCTTGATGGCACTTGGCGTTGAACTTCCAAAACAAGTCTTTGGTCATCCCTGGGTTCTTGTCAATAAGTCTAAGATGTCAAAATCGGTTGGGAATACAATGTACACAGATGACCTCGTGAAATACTTCGGTGTCGATCAGGTCAGATATTATGTACTTCATGAAATTCCTTTTTCCGCCGATGGCAACATCACCTATGAACTCTTGATCGAACGCTCGAATTCCGATCTTGCCAACACGATTGGCAATCTCGTGAACCGGACGATTGGTATGGCACACAAATACAGAGAAGGATTCGTGAAGAAAGTCATCTTGGATGAACCTTTTGAACTGTCCTTGAAGGAAAAAGCGCTTGATGTGCTCCCTGTCATGAGAAAACAGATGGATGCACTCAGAGTTTCTGACGCACTTGAAGAAGTGGTGAAATTGGCGAGACTCGCCAATAAGTATATTGACGTTTCAGAACCTTGGGCATTGTTCAAGAATCCTGACAAGCATGAGGTGTTAAACCATGTCTTGTATCAACTCTTGGAAACCATCCGTTATGTTGCAGTTCTCCTTCAACCCTTTATCCCAAAGACCAGCGAAAGAATCGCCAAACAAATCGGCATCACCGATTTGTCGTTTGAATCCTTAGCGACATTCGGACAGTATCCCGAACAAACACTAGGCAAGCCTGAAGTGCTTTTTGAACGTTATGATCTGGCCAAGAAGCTAGAAGAAATATTGAAGGACAGAAATGAATAAGATCAAAGCATGGTTTCAATCCGAAACTTTCAAACAAAAATTTTATCCGGAATTCACGCGGACGATGTGGGTCATCGTATCCACCATTATCTACGGGATTGGTGTCGCTTGGTTTCTTGAAGCCTCACAGGTTCCACTTTACACAGGTGGCGTTCCAGGCCTTGGACAGCTCGTCAGAGATGCTTTTTATGTCTGGTTTGGAAGAGATCTTGGCCCTAACTTCTTAGGGCTCTTTGTCATCGTCTTGAACTTACCAATCTTAGTGCTTGGTTGGTTCGGTATTTCACACCGTTTCACCATCCATTCACTCATCTCAGTCTTACTCCAAGCGTTCATTTTATCTTGGATCCCCATCATTGACATGGGATTATCGGATAGAAGCGATGCGCTTGCAGCAAGCGTCTTGGGTGGATTACTGATTGGTGTCGGTGGCGGTTTAGCACTGAAGTATGGAACATCGACCGGAGGGTTAGATATTGTCGCGCAATATTTATCCTTGAAAAAAGGGAAGTCTGTCGGCTACATCTCAATGCTCATGAATGTCGGTATCGCCATCATGGGCGGACTGATCGTGGGTAACCACGAAAGCCCATCAGGACAAATCATCACAGGTGGTGTCATCGCATCCTATACCATCATCAGAATCATTATCTCAACCGTCATGGTGGACCGGACACATACCAGTTATCATTTCTTATCGGTGGATATCATCACAGCCTCTCCTCAGGCGATTGTCGATCAGATTTTAACCAAGGTTTACCGCGGTGTCACACTGATGAAGGTCGAAGGTGCGTACTCGCATCATGAAAAGACCTTGATCTATGTCGTGATATCTTCCTATGAACTTCATACACTGGTCGGTCTCGTCAGACGCGCTGATCCCTCAGCGTTTGTTGTCACAAGGCCAGTGAAAAATGTCTTCGGGAATTTCAAACGTAAAACCATCGCATAACATCAAAACAGTCCTTAGGGGCTGTTTTTTGATTAAAGACAGTAATTAAGGCGTATAATAGACATAAGCGTTACCGGGAGGTTTTTCATGATCGAAGTCAAAGCACTCACACTCACTTATCCAAGCGGGAAAGGTGTTTTTGAGTTGAATTTTGTCATCAAAGCTGGTGAGATTGTCGGATATCTGGGACCGAATGGTGCAGGTAAAACGACAACAATCCGTGCACTGCTCGGATTCATGAAGGTCGATTCAGGGTCATGTTCCATCGGAGGATTGGACTGTTTTGATAATGCGCAATTGATTCAGAAAACACTCGGATACATCCCAGGCGAGATGTCATTTTTCGATGACATGAATGGCGATGAATTCTTAAAGTTCATCCTTGATTTAAGAGGTGTCAAAGATCAGAGGCGAATGCATGAACTTCTTGAACTGTTTGAACTGGATCCCAAAGGCAAAATCAAAAAGTTCTCGAAGGGTATGAAACAAAAACTTGGGATCATCGCTGCATTCATGCATGATCCTTCAGTGTTGATTTTGGATGAACCCACGAGCGGACTCGATCCCATCATGCAACATCGATTCATTGAATTGATCAAGTCTGAAAAAGCAAAAGGCAAGACGATTCTCATGTCCTCACACCTCTTTGAAGAAGTCGAAAAAACATGTGATCGGGTCATCATCATCAAAGATGGCAAGATTGTTGCTTTATCTGATGTCCATGCACTGAAGAAAAATAAACGTATCGGATTCATCATTGAGACACCCGATCAAGAGTTGGGGATGTCTGTCTTAAAGTCCAACGGATTTGATCCTATCCTCAAAGAAGACAGATCCATTCTGTGTCACATCACCGAACCTGAGACGGATCATTTCATCAAGACACTGGCATCATTGACGTGCACGAGCGTTCATGAAGTTGTTCAGACACTTGAAGAGGTTTTCTTGAAATATTATGGATCAGAAGGTATACGTTCATGAATATGACATTATTTCTCAAGACATTCAAGAGAAACTGGAAGTTATTATTGATCTTTTTTCTGATTCTTCTGATGTATTTTTCAATCATGACAGCCATGTATGATCCGGATGACATGGCAGCCATCATTTCGATGATTGAATTATTCCCAGAAGATATCATGAGAGCTATGGGCTTTGATTCGATCATCACCAATCTGACAGAGTATCTGGCAAGTTGGCTCTACGGATTTCTGATGTTTGCGTTCCCGATGATTTATTGCATCATCTTATCACACCGGTTGGTTGCAAAAATGGTCGATGACGGTTCCATGGTATTCATCCTATCGACACCCCTCAAAAGAACAGAAATCATCATCACACAAGCCATCTATGCACTGGCATCACTGTTTGTTTTGTTTACGTTATGCTTTGTATCTGGAACACTGATTGCAGAAACCATGCAGCCAGGTGTACTGGACATCCCAGCATTTTTGATGCTCAATTTCATGATGATGGTCATGTTGACCAGCATCGTTGTGAAATTGAGCATCAAAAATGCTGG
>DITG01000037.1 GCA_002422045.1 Acholeplasmataceae bacterium UBA6190 | reverse complement strand
GATGCGCACCAGACGGTGCACGCCGCGTTCTGCCTTTAAGTACCCATATGCATAGGGACCCTTAACGAGCATGGTGACGCTTTTAATTCCTGCTTCGTCTCCGGATTGATAATCCAAGATTTCAATCTTATATCGCTTTTTTTGAGCATAGCGGGTATACATCCGGTATAGCATGTCGGCCCAATCCTGAGATTCGGTGCCTCCAGCGCCGGGATGGAATTCCAAAATGGCATTGTTATGATCATAAGGTCCGTTCAAGATGGTTTCGATTTCAAAGACTTTCAGTTCTTTTTCAACGTTTTTGATGTCTTCTTCCAATATTGTCCATTCTTCGGTGCTTTCTTCGCTGATTTGAAACCATTCCACCAAACCTTGATACTTCTGATTCAAACGATAAAATTCGTCAAGTTTTTGACGAATTTCGGTGGCTTCTTTGGTTGTTTTTTTGGCAAGACTGGTGTTATTCCAGAAGTTTGGTGATTGCATCACTTCATTGAGTTTGACATAATCAATCTCTAGTTTTTCTGGTCTGATCGCCTTGCTCAAATCTTCGATACTTTGCTTGAACAAAGAAAGTATCTTATTGACTTCGTACGTTTCCACATGAACCTCCTATAGCTAACGCCAGGGCATGTTACGTGCGTTTCTGTTTTTCTTGATTTTGGGCTTTTTAGGCTTGGCATCCGTTCTGCCTTCATTGGTTTGCGTATTCTTGACGACCGCTTCACGTTCGACATTGTATTGAATCTGGGCACGGATAGCATAACGCGTCACGTCTGTCGAAATATTTTGAATCATTTCATTGAACATATTGAGTCCTTCCTTTTGATAAATCACCAAAGGACTTTGTTGACCGTATGCTTGAAGTGTGACACCTTGTCTGAGTTCACTCATGGCATCGATGTGACGCATCCAATACGTATCGATGACACGAAGCATGACGACTTTTAAGAATTCATTGAAGACTTCGGGTGGAACTAGTGATTTCTTACGATCAAGTTCTTGACCTGCAAGGTCCTGGATGTAGGCTTCAAGTTCTTGTTCATCCAGTTTCTCAATCGTTTCTTTGTTGAGTGTATTGGGTTGGAAAATGTTGCCATTGAAGGTTGCGATGATGTTATCATCGTCAATGTTGTATTGTCCTTTTCCGACCGGATGGATGAACTGGTTCAAGATTCTTGTGATTGCTTGTCTGACAGTGGTGCGTACTTGTTCTTCGATGGATTCCAGAACAAGGACATCCCTTCTTTCCTTATAGATGATTTCTCTTTGCTTGCGCAAGACATCATCATACTTCAAGACATTCTTTCTGGCATCATAGTTGTTGCCTTCAATACGCTTTTGAGCGCTGGTGACAAATCTTGAAAAAATCTTTGAAGATAATGGTTCTCCCGTAGTATTCAGTCTTTCTAGCATTTCAATACGCTTCTTGAAGGTTTCTCCTCCGAAGCGCATCATGAGTTCATCCTCTGCCGAAAGATAGAATCTGGAGTATCCTGGGTCGCCCTGACGACCGCTTCGGCCTCTGAGCTGATTGTCGATACGTCTGGATTCATGACGCTCACTGCCGATGACAGCAAGACCGCCCAGTTCAACGACGCCTGCCCCGAGTTTGATATCGGTACCACGGCCAGCCATGTTGGTTGCAATCGTGACTGAACCGAGCAATCCGGCTTTCGCAACGATTTCTGCTTCTCTTTCATGGTTTTTCGCATTCAAGACTTCATGAGGAATCCTTCTGGCTTTGAGCATTCTGGACAGTTCTTCAGATGTTTCAACAGCAATGGTACCGATCAGCATCGGTTGTCCTGTTTTGAAACGTCTTTCGACTTCATCACAGAGTGCACTGAATTTGTCAGCAAGATTCGCATAGATATAGTCAGGTTCATCTTTACGGATGACAGGTGCATTGGTCGGAACTTCGACAACATCCATGTTGTAGATGTCTCTGAATTCTTCTTCTTCGGTTTTTGCAGTCCCGGTCATCCCTGAAAGTTTCTTATACATTCTGAAGAAGTTCTGATAGGTGATGGTTGCAACCGTGACGGTTTCTTTTTTGACTTGAACGCCTTCTTTGGCTTCGAGTGCCTGATGCAGACCTTCAGAAAACTGACGTCCACGTAAAATACGTCCCGTGAATTGGTCGACAATCAAGACTTCATCGTTATCGACAACGTATTCCTTGTCTCTGGACATGATGTGTACAGCACGGAGTGCGTTGTTGATATGATGGACAAGTGTCACATGCTTTAAATCGTATAAGTTATCGAGTTGGAAAATCTGTTCTGCTTTTCTGATGCCTGTTGGTGTGAGGGCAATCGACTTAGATTCAAGATCGATTTCATAATCCTCATCACGGAGTGACTTAGCAAAACGGTCTGCAGCCTGATAGAGGTTATGGTTATTTTTGGCTCCACCAGAAATGATCAGTGGGGTTCTTGCTTCATCGATTAAGATGGAGTCCACTTCATCGATGATGGCATAATTCAGTCCGCGCTGAGCAACCATTTCTTTGGCATAGAGGACCATGTGATCTCTCAAATAGTCAAATCCGAGTTCGGAGTTGGTCGAGTATAAGATATCGCAGTCATACGCAGCTTTTTTCTGATCTCTGGTGAGATCTCTTAAGTTCAAACCCACAGTAAGTCCAAGGAATCTGAAAAGGTCTCCGATGTCGCCTTCGGCTTCACGTTTGGCCAAGTATTCGTTCACGGTCACAATATGGACACCTTCGCCATTCAAGGCAGACAAATAGGCAGGCATGACCGCAGTCAATGTCTTCCCTTCGCCGGTTCTCATTTCAGCGATATTACCATGGAAAATGGCAACCGCACCTTGAACTTGCACATAGTATGGAAACAACTTGGTGACACGTCTGGAAGCTTCTCTCACAACAGCAAAAGCCTCGACCATGATACTGTCGAGCGACTCACCTTGTTGATAGCGTTCTTTGAACCAAGGCGTCTTCGCCTGGAGTTCAGCATCCGAGAGTTGTTTCATCTGATCTTCGAGTAAAAACACCTGATCTGCAATCTTTTTTGCATCTTTCAGTTCTCTTTTGCCTGGGTCAAACCATTTTTTTAGCATAGATACACATCCTTTACGTTCTTTATTATTCTATAATAAGACCCATGGTTTTACAAGCGATTTCACCCTTTATGGGATTTTTATCATCATTGACTTGATGTCACAATAAAAGCACTTTCCAGAGGGAAGGTGCTTCGTGGGAAGGATAAAAAAATAGAACGCGTTGGCGTCCTATTAAAAATCAAATTTAACGTCTTGTCTCTTGACAGCTTCCGCTTCGAAGAATGCGCGTTTTTCGAATTTTTTCCAGTTTGCGATGATGTTGCTTGGGAAAACGACAACTTTTTGGTTGTAGTAGGAGACATTCGAGTTATACACACGACGTGCTGCCTGCAAGTTTTCTTCAACTTCAAGGGTTGCATCCTGTAATTTACCGATGTTGGCTGATGCTTTCAAATCTGGGTATTGTTCAACAACGACATTGATTGCTTGCAATCCTCTGGTGAGTTCATTGGCAAATTCTTGCTTTTCAGAAATTGGAGCGCCATGACCCGGTTGTCTCATTTGAACGACTTTAACCAGTGTATCTGCTTCATGCTTCATGTAGCCTTTGGCTGCAGAAAACATTTTGGATAACAAGTCAAAACGCTTTGTCAGTGCGACGTCAATGCTCGATTCAGATTCATCAATCTTCACAAGCATTGTTCTGAATTGATTGATCGTACT
>DITG01000067.1 GCA_002422045.1 Acholeplasmataceae bacterium UBA6190 | reverse complement strand
ATTATTATGATATAATAAGACACAAGGAGTTGAAGGCATGTTTAAGAGACTGGCAACGAGTATTACCAGACCCCCGTTAGCGGTTTTTTTTATCAAAGATACGTGGGTAAGGATCATTTTATATCTCTTTTTCATACCATTGATCATGACCTTGCCTCTGATGCTCAGAACCATGATTGATCCTGGCATGAACCAGATGAGATTTGAGCGGATGACAGCCGTCATACGTTCTGATTTTCAGATTGATAACACCAAAATCGAATCGGGTATCTTGATTTTAGGGTCATCAAAAACTGCGTCATTTGATTTTTTCACCTTAAGAATGGGTGAGATTGATTCAGATACTCAAACTGTTGTGATTCATTTTGAAGAAACGGATCTTGTATTTCGTTTCAGGGGATTTGAATTCGGACGCAAGAGTTATGTTGATCTGGGATTATCCGACTATGATTTTTCGATTGCAACTTCTGCCAACAGTATGATTTTAGGTTCCGCAATCCGCACACTTTATAATGAGATTGGCACATTTGGCATCTCTGATGTCACTTTATCGTTCATGTACAATCTCTTTGATTACGTCTTATACGTCTTTTTGATGGCAGTACTCATGATCTTTTTTGCACAAGAACTTGATTTCACATTCATTGAACGGGTCAAACTGTCCACCTATTTATCCTCGATTTTTGGAGTTTCACAACTCATTCTAGTGCTTTTTGGGATTCAAGGCGCAGAAATTGTCAGCATTATCCTACTCTATGGTTTTCATTTATGGGCTTACCGTAACATCCACATCGTCAGAAAGGAGCAAGTGTGATGAGTAAAGATAAGTTTTCCTTATTTCTAGAACAATCTAAATTTTCATCACCTGTGCTTCAACAAGCATCGCTTTCTAACGTGGAAATTGATGTCAAAGGCAAGATGTGGACGTTTCATGTCGCTTTGCCTGAAGTCGTAGGACCTGAAACGTTATTTCCGTTTTTAACCAACATCAAAACCTATTTTTTCGTTTCCAAGGTCATCAGCGCCATCGAAGTGATGATACATTATCATTCGGATGCCAAATTTATCGACTTTGCGATGGAATATTTCGATCATGCAGTCATTGAACTATCCAAAATCAAAGCCAGATATCTCGTGCTCAAGAATTTCGAAGCACGCTATGAAAAGGATCATTTCATCATCTCTGTCGATCAAGACAGCACCTATCTTTCTGAATACTTGCCTGAACTGAAGAAGATTTTATCGATGTTGGGATTCAAAGCCAATGTCAAGCTTGAAGTCATTCATACATTGACACCGACTTCCAAAATGATCGAATCATCGATTGTCGAGCAAGAAAAAGCACTGGAACAGAAGACTGTTTATGCGAAACAGAACGTCAAGAAAGAAGAAAAGAAAGTCTTCACCAAAAAGAGTTCTCCTCAGGCGATTGCCATCAAGGAAATTCCTCTCGATACCAAAAGACTCGATGAGTATCGGAATGTCAAAGGCGATACGAACTTCTTGATTGAAGGTGTTGTCACGAACATGGAAGTCAAGCAACTCACGAACATGTCACTCTTATCCTTTGTCCTGGGAGATGACGATGATGCAATCTATGTCAAACGCTTCATCAAGAGTGAAAAAGACAAGTTACTCGCTGATTCTGTCCATGATGGCGATCTCATCCAAGTTGAAGGAAAAGCCAATTTTGATGCATTCATGAAGGATGTTGTCATTTTTGCAGATGCCATCAACTTCATTCAAAAAAGCAAAAAAGAAGAACGTATTGATCGTGCCAAAGACAAACGCATTGAGTTTCATGTGCATACCAAAATGTCCAACATGGATGCTGTCACAGATGCGACGGAATATATCGAACAAGCCATTAAATGGGGTCATGAAGCGATTGCCTTCACCGATCACAATGGTCTTTATGCCTATCCTGAAATCTATAAGGCTTCACAGAAGAAAGATATCAAACCGATTTACGGCGTTGAACTCGATTTTGTCGATGAGGTCAATTTCAAAATAACCACACACACGGATTGTGAGATATTGCTTAAAGATGCAAAGTATGTTGTCTTTGACATCGAAACAACAGGTCTATCCAATACCAGAGACAAAATCATCGAAATCGGTGCAGTGAAAATTGAAGGCGGTGCCATCACGGAACGTTATCAAAGTTTCATCAATCCAGGTGAAGCACTTTCTCATTTCACGACAGAACTCACCGATATCACGGATGACATGGTTGCCAATGCACCAACCATCGAAGAAGAATTACCACACTTTCTCAAGTTCATTGAAAATGCGATACTGGTCGCCCACAATGCACTCTTTGATATCGGGCATATCAAAGAAAATGCACGAAAACTGAATCTTTCATTTGATGATTCACTGGTCATCGACACGATCCAAATGGCGCGCTATTTTTACAATCAAGACCTCAAACGGTTCAATTTGAAAGCCGTCGCCAAATTCTTCAAAGTCAAACAGGAACAGCACCATAGAGCTGAAGATGATGCTTATGTGACATCCCAGATCTGGCTGTCCATGATGAACGATTTATTCAAGAAAAACATTAAGCATTACCATGAAATCAATTTGACCATTGATGACAAGGAAGCATGGAAACACTTGAAGCCTTATCATATTAACGTTTTGACTCAGAACCAGATCGGATATAAGAATTTGTTTAGAGTCATTTCAGATGCATTGACCACCCATTTCTATGGGGGGCCAAGAACATTGAAGTCGGTATTGGAAAAATACCGTGAAG
Source organism: Acholeplasmataceae bacterium UBA6190 (assembly GCA_002422045.1). Classification (GTDB taxonomy): domain Bacteria; phylum Bacillota_I; class Bacilli_A; order Acholeplasmatales; family Acholeplasmataceae; genus Peloplasma. The sequence continues at coordinate 3,593 of DITG01000067.1, read as the reverse complement.
GACTCTTGATTGGCAGTGGTTGCGCGAATGGCAACGTTTTTGAAGCTGCGCTCAATCAAAGTGATGAGGCATTGAAGTATGCCATCGCTTATTACGATTACATCGAAGTTCAACCCCCTCAGGCCTATAAGCATCTCAAAGAAGAACTTGGACCCTTGGCCGATGAAATCATCGAAGCGATCATATCAAAAATCATTCGTTTTGCCAAGGAACAAGGCAAAATCGTGATTGCATCGGGTGATGTGCACTACCTGGAGAAAAAGGATGTTCTCTACCGTGAAATTTATATCCGAACACCTCTGGTAGGTGGGGGGATCCATGAACTTTCCAAGTACAGTGTCATGCCTGAGCAGTATTTGCTCACCACCGATGAAATGCTCAAGTCCTTCCAGTTTTTGGATAAGGATTTGGCCTATGAAATCGTTGTGAAAAACACCCATGTCTTGAATGACCTGATTGAAAAAATCCAAGCATTTCCGAAACAACTCTATTCACTTCCAGACGATGCATTCAAAGATATTTTAGGCATTGAATCCATCTCAGATGAAGTGAAACGTTTGGTCTTTGACAAGATGCAACAACTGTATGGCAATGAACCCCACCTCTTGGTCACTGAACGTGTGCAAAGAGAACTGAAAAATATCATTGAAAACGAATTCGCCCCGAACTACTATATTTCCCATCTCCTTGTGAAAAAATCACTCGATGACGGATATCTCGTCGGTTCACGTGGATCGGTTGGATCATCACTGGTTGCAACCATGCTTGAGATCACCGAAGTCAATCCGCTCAAGCCCCATTACCGTTGTCCCCAGGGTGATTTCACAGTTTTCCATTTATCCGATGAAGAAATCAATCACTATGGTTTGACCACTGAACAAAAAGCATTCCAACCTTTCATGAAAGGTATTCAGTCCGGGTATGACCTACCGACCAAAGATTGTCCAATCTGTGGTAAAAGACTCATCAAAGACGGACACGACATTCCCTTTGAGACCTTTTTAGGCTTTGATGGCGACAAAGTGCCCGATATCGATTTAAACTTCTCTGGAGACTACCAGGCAACCGCTCATGCGTATGTCAGAGAATTACTCGGTGAGGATTACACCTATCGCGCTGGTACCATCCAGACGGTTGCTGAACGCAATGCCTATGGTTATGTCTTAGGATATTTAGAAGATAAGCATATCGAAGCGAGAAAAGCACAAATTGAACGACTGGCAAAGAAGATTGAAGGGGTCAAACGGTCCTCCGGACAACATCCGGGTGGTATTGTCGTAGTACCCAAATCAAAAACCATCTATGATGTGACACCGATTCAATACCCTGCAGACGATCCGAACTCCGAATGGAAAACGACACACTTCGATTACCATTCCTTCGAAGATAACTTGCTCAAACTGGATATCTTAGGTCATGATGATCCAACCATGATTAAATTCCTGATGGATTATGTCACAGAACATCCAGAAGAATTCCCATTCGACAAAGCTCAGGAAATTCCATTGGATGATCCTGAAGTCTATCAACTCTTTTCAGGAACTGAAGTCATCGGATTGAAACCCTCCGATATCGATTCTGAGGTGGCATCATATGCCATTCCGGAATTTGGAACACCCTTCACACGACAGATGCTCGTCGATACCAAACCTAAAACATTCGCAGGACTTGTAAAGATTTCCGGTCTTTCTCATGGCACCGATGTCTGGCTTAAAAATGCTCAGGCACTCGTCAACGGATCGACAACCTACGGCAAAATTCCTTTCAATGATATCATCGCTTGCCGCGACGATATCATGGTTCAGTTGTCTGACCGTGGATTACAGCCCATCAAGGCATTTGAAATCATGGAGTTTGTCCGTAAAGGCAAACCTTCAAAAGATAAAGTCAAATGGCTCAATTATGAACAGGAAATGAAGAAAAACAATGTGCCTGATTGGTACATTTGGAGTTGCAGCCAGATTAAGTATATGTTCCCAAAAGCACATGCGACAGCCTATGTCATCATGGCAATGCGCATCGCATGGTTTAAGGTGTACAAACCATTACTGTTCTATAGTGGATTTTTCAGCAAACGTGCGGTTCAATTCGACTATGAAGTGATGGTTGCTGGTGCCAATGCCATTAGAAACCGGATACAATCGTTTACTGGTGGATACAACATGAAGGTCAAGGATGAAAACTTGATTGTCACCTTAGGTGTCGCACTTGAAATGACCAAGAGAGGTTATGCATTCCTACCTATTGACATCAACAAGTCGGATGCGACGACGTTCGTCATGGAACCCAAAGGACTCAGAATGCCGTTTACATCGATTGATGGACTCGGCGAATCGGTTGCCTATGACATCGTACAAAAACGCAAGGAAAAACCTTTTTCGAGTCGTGATGATGTCAATGACAGAACACGTGTGAACAAGACTGTGTTTGAAAAATTGGAAGCATTTGGAGCATTCAAAGATTTAAGTGTGGAAAATCATGTGATTGAAGCGGGATTATTTGCACTTTGATGAAAGTATTATATAATAAAGTTGAATGAAAAAGAGGAGTTGAAAGTCTATGAGAAGTTCCAATCCAGTCTTTAGAACATTGGAAAGAAGTGAGGCTTATGTCGGTACTGAAGCGGCAAGTTACCGTGGTATTGTCACCAAGACAGGTTTGTTGTTGGTCACAGCTGTTCTTTCCGGCTATTTATTCCTATACAGTTTGAACAATGGTCTCATCCCCTTAACGGCTGTTTATCCAGCGTTGATTGGTTCAGTGGTGATTGCACTCATTTCTGTCATCGTCTCCACGAGAAGCATTCGTTTTGCTGCACCAGCAGCAATCACTTATGCACTGGCTGAAGGTGTCATCCTTGGTCTGATCACCGTGATTGCAGATGCATATGCACCCGGTGCTGCACTTGCTGCAGTGGTTGCAACCGCCTCCATTTTCACTGTGATGCTTTTCCTCTATTCCAGCAGAACCATCAGAGTCACTGAACGTTTCAGACGCATCATGTACTCTGTCCTCTTAGGATTCCTGTTCTTCATTGTGATCGGATTCATCATCAATCTGGTTGCTCCAGGATTGCTTGTCTTAAACAGTCCATTACTCCTCGTGATCAGCGGTGTCTTCATCATTTATGGAGCACTCATGCTCACACTGGATTTTGACCGTGCTGAAATGATCGTCGAATCCGGTGCAGACAGATCCTATGAATGGATGGTTGCAGTCGGTTTGATGGTGACCATCGTTTGGATTTACATTGAACTGCTCAGATTCATCATGATTTTAGCCAATAGCAGAAGATAATGGTTTGAATCATTCATCAAAATCAATGATCGGAAGTAGTACTTGACATGATATCCGTTTAGAGAGCACAGGCTGGTGGAATCTGTGCCGGAATCGTCAACGAATTCGTCCGTGAGAGGTGCCAATCACACCCGTTTCGCTCGCGTTAAGAGTCTTGAGGGCTAGAGCAATCTAGAACTAAGGTGGTACCGCGTTAATCACGTCCTTAGAGCAATCTAGGGACTTTTGTTTTTTATGAGATATCAAGGAGGATTCACATGACAGAAACATTGAAAAAACAAGCATTAGAGGCCATT
>DITG01000110.1 GCA_002422045.1 Acholeplasmataceae bacterium UBA6190 | reverse complement strand
GCTGTCATGATTCTTTCTATATCCATGAATACACCTACTTAATGAGCATTTGCAGAGCTGACTTGATCATCACTTCTACAGGTTGGTCAGGGTTAATCTTTTTCATGACTTTCTTGATTTCAACTTTGGAATATCCCAGGGCAGACAGTGCTGCCTCGACATCACTTGAACCTGATGGGAGCAGTTCGGTATCGTCATCGACTAATTTGCCCTTGAGATCTAAGATGATCTGCTGAGCGCTTTTGGTACCGATGCCTGGAAATTTGGTCAGATACTTGATATTGCCTTCTTCAATCGCCATGATGATGTCATTGATTGCATCGGTTGCAAGAATCGAAAGCGCACTTTTGGGTCCGATACCGGAAACACCAATCAAGCGAATGAACAAGTCCTTGCTTTCTCTGCTTCTGAACCCATAAAGATTGTCCATATCTTCTCTGACATAGTGATGTGTATAAATTTTAACCGTATCGCCCACACGATAACTGTAGGGATTCGGAGAGATGATCAAATAGCCAATGCCTTGATTTTCAACGACCAAGTGACTCGGTCTGACTTCTTCGATGATACCTTCTATGAACGCAAACATATGCTTCACCAACCTTAGACAATATACATTAGATTATAGCATTTTTCGATTGAATTTTCTATCATATTGGGTGATTATGTTATAATTACTTTAGGATGTGATGGATATTCAAAAGCTCGACTATATCAAAGTATTTGATACCGAATTGAAGACACAATTCAATATCGACAAGAAATATTTGCCAGTGTACAAGAAACTGGCATCTGTTTTGCGTTCTGTCAATCCGATGATCACTAAAGTATCAGAAACCCATGCCAAAACCAAAGAATCTTATGTTCAAACATCGTTATCGATCAACAAAAACTACGCAGAAGCGATTGATAATTATCAGAAATCCCTGAAAATCATCGTCGACAAGAATCAGTCAGAAGTCGAAAAGAGCCAAAAGTTAAAGGTCAAGAAAATCCATCTTTTGAATGCCAATTTAAAGGAAGAACTTGAACAAATCGAAGTGCGTTTGAATCAATTACAAGCGGATGCGAATGACGAATTTACTCAGGCAGATAATACGTCAAAACGAGAACTTTCAGCCATTCAAAGAGTCATGACCGATGTGAGAAAGCGCTATGCCGAAGTTTGTCTAGAAATTGAAAATGAAAAGTTGCTTTCCACGACACAACAGGCACAGTTATATGACAAAACCACGCATGATTTGGATCAGAGATCAGAAGCATTGAATCAAGCGCGTCAATCCCGATTGGTTGAGATTCGTGAAGAAGCCCAGAAACAAAATGTCATCAACGATGAAAACTATCTGACCATCAAGAACACATACACGCAACTCTCGATTGCCGTCAACAAGAAAATCAACGAGATCAAGAAAAAACATACCCAGGTGATGGCAAATCTTGAAAAAGAGCATCAGGAACTGATCAAGCCGATTCTAAAATCCATCGATGACCTAAAAGATTCTTATCAGGATGCTCAAAAAAAGGCTTTGCAAAATTATACGGAAAAGATGACGTCACTCAACGTGATTTTTGATGTTCAAAAAAGTGCATACGAAGCTAAAAAAGAACGCATCATCCATGAAGGTAACGAAAACATCACGCTCTTTAACAGTAAGCTTTCTGCTTATAGAGAAACCATTCAAAAAGAAAAACTGATCACTTCTCGCAAATTAAGAGATGAGATGAAATCATTCGAAACCGAAAAAGAAGTCAACAAGATGAATGCGAATCTCACTCAGAAGCTCAATGCCTTAGACAATGATCTCAACCGTCAAATCATGAGAACCAATAAGGATATCTTGAATAAGAAGCGTGAAACACAGCGCAGACTTTATGAGCATGATCTTCAGCATTTAAGAGAAATCAACGAATGGCGTTCCAAGAAAATTTTGTATGAATATGAGAAAAAACAGGAATCTGCAAAGATAGACTTAAACTATAACCATAACATATCAGCATCTGAACTGACACTGAATCTATCAGAAATTCATTTCCAGTATCAGCGCGATGTCATCAACATCAATCAAAACAGAGATCTTCTGCCTCTTGAGTATCAGCTCATGATTGCAGCATCCCTTCAAGAGCGAGAACTCAACATGCTCGGTAATGATGCGCATGTTTCGATTGCGTCTTTCAAGTATCAGGAAAGCTTAATCGATGATGACTTCCGATTGAACCAGGCATTGATCCAACTTGAACGTGATAAGGCTAAAGCGCTTTATGATGCGAATACTCAAGTATTGAACACAGCAACCCAATTGGAACTTGAAAAGGAAAGAATCCGAAAAGACTATGCCTTGAATGAGCAAGAACTGAGAATCGAACTCAATCAGTCGATCCTCTCCAGACAAAAGGAAATCATTGGAAATAACTTAAGACAACAGACGATTACCCTTGAAGCCGAACGTGAAACCAGTTACTTGAACAACAAATTCACCTTAGATGAAATCAAACAGGAAGCACTTCAGGAAGAACGGAAAAGAATATTTTTTGTCAATGAAGCCAGATACAAGAACCAGCACCGACTTTCTAATGAAAAATCCAACCGAATGCTAGCGATTCATCAGAATGAGCTTGAATTTAATCAACAGCACACCGAAGCGTTCATGGAACTTAATCGTACCTTATACTTTAATCATGTTGCCTATCGTGATGCAGTCAGAGATCTCTATCATCTGCCAAGCCATCCCGAAGTCTTCAAGGGGACCATCCAGATCTTGAAACGTCTGGTATCTGAAATGTCTAAAACATCCATTTCAGTTCTTGAGCACTTCCAGTCAATCGATCAAGAATTCTACATCAAGAAGATTGAAGATCTCACCGGATACAAATACATGATGAAGCATGAAGACACCATGAATTATTATGCGCAGGAAATCCAAAAAGTTGAAGAAAAAAAGTCCATCATCGAAAAGGAAATACGAGGTCTTGAAGAACAGTTCTTCCAAAACCAGACCGAACTGGAAAGAAACGTCGCGTTCATCAACCAACTGGACAAAATCACCATTGAAATCAAGAATAATGAACTGAAAAGCGAACACAAGCACCAAGATTTGAAAGAAAACTTGAAACTCGTCTCCAATCATGAGCATGAAATCAAGCGGATTAAACAGAATTTGTCTAGAATCGAAAAATCGATTGATGAGAAACATCGACAGATTGTGCCACTGGACGAGGATATTGCAAAGCTTTCGCACAAACAGAAAGCATCAGAAAATGATCTTGAGTCTAAAAAACATCAGGAAGCATCCGTCTTCTACCGCTATTTGAACAAGAATCAATTCATCTACCAATCCTATGCTCAAGATATCAAACTTTTCTTTGAACGGATGACCCAGTTCTTTGATTCTCTTTCCGGTGAAGTCTATGTGACGGATCTCTTTTTGACAGACGCACTCAAAAAGCTCAATCGTCATTTTGCACTGTATGAGAAACAGATGAATCAGAAACAACAGCAGTTCTTGAATCTGATGCTCAAATTCTATTTGATGAACGAACAGGAACAACATGTCATGATGCGTGGATTCAAGCGATCCACACAAGCCCTGATTCAGAGCCTTAACCACAATTATCAATCTCAGATGAAGTCCACATTCAAAGAAAACAAAAAACGTCTGAGAGAGCAAAATCATCTGACACACAATCTCAAGGAAAAGACTCAAAAGAAACTAGAACTTGAGATTGTGTCTCACAATAAGAAAGTCATCACTGAAAATGCGATATTGAAATCGATTGAGAACCGCATTGCGGAAAATACGGTCAAGCAAGCAAGTGAACTCAGATTACTCAATGAAAACCAGATTTCTGTAGCACTACAATATCGACACGAACACGAAGAAAAAATCAAGATTCTCGATGAGGCGCACCGAAAATGGGTTTTCCAGCAAGATACCCAAAAGACACAGGCACAAAAGAACCATCAACAGCTTGAAGAATCGATTGATACCAAAAATCAAGTCATTATGGCACGTCATCAGGTAAGTTATGAGAAACACATGCTTGCACTCAAACAAAAGTCAGATCATTTTGAAGAAATGATTGACAAAGCCACCGTGATTGATCAGGAAAAACGAAAAGCACATGACGAGACCATCAAACGGATGAACATCAAGCGTGAATCTGAGCTCAGAAACATTCAAGTTCATCTCAAACGTTTCATTGCTGAAACCAAGGCTTCACAAAATAAGGTATTGTTGAAAGAGTCGAATGTCTTGCGTAAGTCGCATCATTCGAGAATCAAGATGCTTCACTTAACCTAAGAGGGGAAACCCTCTTTTCTTTTTGAATAGGTAAAAGAAAAAGGGCAAGTGCCCTTAATCGATGAATTCAAATTCATAACTGAAAATATGGATGATATCCTTGTTTTTTGCGCCCGCTTTTCTGAGTGCGTCATCGACGCCCATACTTCTGAGCTGTCGTGCAAATCGCTTTACGGCTTCTGGTCTGACGAAATCGGTACGTTCGAAGAGAATCTTCAGCTTCGCACCAGAGAGTTCATAACCGTCAGAGACCTGGTTGATGAAGAAATCAGGCTCACCACTTTCAAGGGTATAGTTTTTGATATCATGACGTACTTCTTCTTGAATTTTAGGTGCTTTCTTCAGTTCTTCGAGTGTTTTATAAAGCAGTTTGTCGATATCTTTCATCTGATGTGCGGATACGACGATGACTGGATGGGGAATCTTCGATTTTAAGATGTCGATCTTATGGTCATTATCTGGCATATCAGATTTGTTAGCAACCACGATCTGGGGTCTTAACAATAATTCTTCATTGTACATTTCAAGTTCATGATTGATCTTCAGATAATCATCATAGGGATCATCTCTGGTTAAGTCAACAACATGAAGAAAGATTCTGCAACGTTCGACGTGCTTTAAAAACCGGATACCCAGTCCTAGGCCGAGATGTGCATTTTCAATGAGTCCTGGTAAATCTGCCAAGACAAATGATTCTTCACCCACTTGAACCATCCCGAGATTGGGTTGGAGTGTAGTGAAGGGATACTCTGCAATCTTTGGTCTTGCATTGGAAACCACAGAGATTAACGTCGATTTGCCGACAGAAGGATATCCGATCAGTCCGACATCCGCAAGTACTTTCAATTCAACTTTGATTTTCCGGTAGACTCCGGCATCGCCATTTTCAGCAAATTCAGGATAAGGATTGCGGTGGGTTGCAAGTGCGACGTTACCACGTCCGCCTTTGCCACCTTGTGCCACCACAAGTTCTTCTAAATGCTTGGTGACTTCGCCAATTCTCACCGATTTATCTTCATTATAGACAATCGTTCCAAGGGGAACTCTGATGTAGGTATGTTCTGCCCATGCACCATCTTGACCTTTGGTACGACCATTTTCACCATTTTTCGCCTTGATATGACGCTGATAGCGCAAATCAAGTAAGGTGGACATGCCCTCATCACCGACAAAAATGACAGATCCGCCGTTGCCGCCTGATCCGCCCCATGGGCCGCCCATTTCTACATATTTTTCACGTCTGGCAACAGCTATACCGTTACCGCCACGTCCGCCGTATACTTCAACGACGACTTCATCTACGAACATGAATTCACCTCTTCTTGACACAAAAAAAGGATAACTAGGTTATCCTTCGTAAACTGATACCTGCTTGCGGTCACGGCCTAATCTTTCATACTTGACATAGCCAGTGACGGTTGCGAAGAGTGTATCGTCGCCCCCACGTCCCACATTCGTGCCTGGATGAACTTTCGTTCCTCTTTGGCGATAAATGATCGAGCCAGCGGTTGCAAACTGTCCATCGGATAGTTTCAAGCCAAGACGCTTGGAATGGGAGTCACGACCGTTACGTGAAGAACCTGTTCCTTTTTTCGATGCGAATAACTGTATGTTTAATTTTAACATGGTTATTCCTCCTTTTGATTTTTCATATGTTTTGGATATTGTTGTTGTAATTCATTGAGTGTGTATTCCAGATTTTTGAAGAGTCCTTCGACTGTTTTGTCTTCTTGAAGAAGATTCATCTGGAAATAACCATCAGAAACTGTCAAATCGATTGAATGATTCAACGCTAAATGCTCAATGGCATTGGCTGTGACGATGAGTGAGGCAGAGACTGCGGCACACACGATATCTTCGCCATGCTTCTTGTAGTTGGCGTGACCTGTCACGAGAATTCCTTTGAGCTTGCCATCGGCATAACGAAACTCAGACTTGATCATATCTTTTATAGGGATACGGATTCAATGACGAGTTTGGTGTATGCTTGACGGTGACCTTGTTTTCTGCGATAGTTTTTTCTAATTTTGTACTTGAAGACGATGATTTTTGGACCACGTCCATGCTTGACAACTTTAGCTGTAACTGTCGCACCTTCAACGAGTGGAGTACCGATAACGGTTTGTTCTCCGCCCACCATCAGGACTTCTGTAAACGTATAGTTTTCTCCGGCTTCGACATCGAGTTTTTCAACATAGATTTCTTGACCAGCAGACACTTTAACTTGCTTACCACCTGTGATAATGACTGCGTACATGTTCTTACCTCCTTAAATTTGATTGAGGACTCACTAATCAGGTAGCGTATACGCATTTATGACCTTTATTATGTGGTACAACATAGATATTTTAACGTAGTTAGGCGAAAAAGTCAACAACAATCTCCGGAAAGTGCGAAAAGTAGGAATTTCTCGATTTTATATAGAAAAGGACAGTGTTTGCTGTCCTTTTTGAAGAAAATCGTTAACGTTTGCCTTGATCGTAGACTTGTCCGAGTGCTTTTGGAGCTCTGGAATTCTTCGAGAAAATGGCCAAAACAATCAATGTTGCAATGTAAGGTGTCATTCGGTAGAATTCAGCAGGAATACCTAAACCGCTTAAGATTGGAATTCTGACATAATATTGACCCAAGACACGCATGAGACCAAAGAAAAATGCTGCGAACAATATTCTTGAGGGTTTCCAGTTACCAAAGATCAGTACGGCGATGGCTAAGAATCCAAAACCGACGACGGTTGCATTGAACTCATTGGATGTATTAGCGACAAATGCTACGCCACCAATACCTGCGAGTGCTCCTGAAATAGCAACAGCGATGAATCTGAGTCTGTAGATATTGATACCTAATGAGTCTGCAGCATGTGGATTTTCACCACAAGAACGGAGTCTCAATCCAAATCTTGATTTTGATAAAATGAACCAAGCCATGGCAAATACAAACAAACCGACAAAGAATGAGAGGTACATTTGCTTGAAAAATATGTCTCCGATCAACGGTATTTTTCCAAGAATGGGAAATTCTGAGATGATGAACTCGGATGTAAATTGAACTTGTCTGCCTCCCGTGAAATCACCGTATGCGCCATCAATGAATTTTCTTTGGGTTGATTTAGCGACAAAGATGACAAATGCTGGAGCAATCAAATTTAAAGCTGTTGCACTGATGATCTGATCGGATTTCATGTAAATGGATGCATATGCATGGAGTAATGAATATAAAAGTCCTGCCAATCCTCCAGCCATTAATCCAAGGAAATAAATCAGTTGAACAGGCATGTCAAAGTTTCTTTCTAATATCTGAACTGTCCATATGCCAAAGAATCCGCCAAAGAGCATGATGCCTTCTAAGGCAATATTGGTCACGCCACTTTTTTCAGCGAAGAGTCCGCCTACAGCGACAATCAATAGTGGGATGGTGGCTACCCAACTGTATTGTAAGATTTCATAAATGAGTGTCATTTGGTATTGACCTCCTTATGGCGACGTTTGGAAAACCAATCCTTGATTTTAAGGCGATATTTTCTCAGTACGATTTGTAGTCCTGCAGAAATGGCAGTGACATAGATGATCACACCTGTGATCATCTGGGAGATTTCAGGTTTGAAATGAGGCTGCATGTAAGTGCCACCTTGTCTCAAATGACTGACGAATATCCCGGCGAAAATGGTTCCAATCGGTTCTCCAAGTCCTAGCAAGGCAACACTGATACCGTCGAATCCTTCTCCAAAAATTTCGAGGGAACGCGGAATTGTTTTGCCCACTGCAGAGAATAGTACTGCACCTGCAAGACCTGCGAACATTCCGGAAATCGCCATGGCAATGATGATATTTTTCTTCGTGTTCATCCCAGCATATTTGCTACCATCAATTGAAAATCCCGAAGCTCTCAGTTGGAAACCAAGGGTTGTTTTGTAAATGATGATGTGTGTGATGATTGCCACTAAGATGGCCAGAAGAAAACCAATATTGAGCGGAGAACGTCCGAAAATTGAGGAGAGCATTTTTGGTAATTCTGCAGAAGGCATAATGTTTCTAGAGCCACCTTGATTTTGTTGATTGAGCACAAATGTCCCAATCAGAAAAACCAATAAATTAGCTGCAATATAGTTCAGCATGATGGATGAGACGACTTCATTGACATTTCGATAGGCCTTGAGGAGTCCAGGAATCAATGCGTAAAGTCCCCCAGCAATCATACCCAAGGTGATGGATACCATCCAATGAAGTGGTGCTGGCATTCCCCAAAGGATACCGACATGGACTGTCACGTAAGCGCCGATCATCATTTGTCCTGATGCACCGATGTTGAAGAGTCCAGTTCTGAATGCAAATGCGACGGCTAAACCGGTTAAGATGATCGGTGTTGCATGATGAAATGTATCACCTAACCCCTTCATACCAATCGTCATTCCACCCATCAATAATCTGCCTAAACCCCAAAGTGTCATCTCTGGATTAAAGATCAGCATCATGATCACGCCAGCCAATATACCAATGAGGACTGCAATGGCGATGGGTTGTATTCTTTTACCAGTTTTCTTGAGTGATTTCAATATGGATGTCCACAACTTTTGATAGTTGTAAGACTTGATTTTTTCCATCATGATGATTCACCTCCACGGTGTCCAAGCATGTAGCGACCCAGTGTATTGACATCTGCATCTTTGGCATTCATTTCAGCGATGATTTCACCTTCAAACATGACAAGAATGCGGTCACTGATGTCAAGAATTTCATCGATTTCCAGTGAAACCAATAAAACGGCTTTATGATCATCACGTTCTTTGATCAATTGACTATGGATGTATTCGATCGCACCGACATCGAGTCCTCTGGTTGGTTGAACTGCAATGAGCAAATCGTGAGCTTTGGATAATTCTCTGGAAACGATGGCTTTCTGTTGATTTCCGCCTGACATACTGCGCAATATAGTTTCAGCGCCGCCCTCAGAACGGATATCGAATTGCTCGATTAACTCATTGGCATGATTGAGAATCTCATCGAATCTGAGAAATGTATGATTCTGAAATTGTTTTTGATAGAAATTTTGTAAAATTAAATTGCTCTGCAGATCGAAATCGAGAATAACGCCATGTTTCTGACGGTCCTCAGGAATATGCGCCAATCCTAATTCATACTTTTGTCGTATGCTTAAAGAAGTGATATCGATCCCTTTTAATCGGACAGATCCCCCATCTATGGGTCTCAATCCAGTCAATGCATGAATCAGTTCTGTTTGTCCGTTGCCATCAATACCTGCAATACCTACGATTTCACCAGATCTGACTTGAAAACTGACATCTTTGACCTTGGGTTTGGATTCTCCATCCACATGAAGTTGATTGACTTCAAGAATGATATCGCCTAAGACAGCATCTTGCTTGTGTACTTCAAAGGAAACAGAACGACCTACCATCATTTCTGCCATCTGCTTGATACTGACATCGCTCACATTGACAGTTTGAATCAATTTTCCTCGACGCAATACAGTGCACCGATCTGCTACTTGCTTAATCTCATTGAGTTTATGCGAGATTAAAATGATCGTTTTGCCTTCTTTTGAAAAGTTTTTCATGATTTGAATGAGTTCTGTGATTTCTTGAGGCGTCAACACTGCTGTAGGTTCATCAAAGATCAAGACATCAGAATCTCGATAAAGCATTTTCAATATTTCGACCCGTTGCTGCATTCCAACAGATATGTCTTTGATGATTGCATCCAGATCGACTCTAAGGTTATATTTTTCAATCAATTGATTGATCTTTTTTCTTGCTTCAATGTAACTGAGAATCCCAAATCGAGCATCCTCTTTGCCGAGAATGATGTTATCGATGACTGAAAAAGCTTCAACAAGTTTGAAATGTTGATGCACCATACCAATACCAATGCGGTTTGCATCGTTTGGATTATTGATCTCTACTTTTTTGCCATCGTAGTAAATATCGCCTTTTTCAGGACGATATAAACCAAAAAGAATGGACATCAATGTACTTTTTCCAGCACCATTTTCACCTAAAATGGCATGGATTTCCCCTTTTTTGATTGCGATGCTGATGTCATCATTGGCAATCAAAGATCCGAAGATTTTCGTGATGTGTTTCATTTCTATTCTATAGGACATAAATCCTCCTAACGTTATTAAAGAAGGGGAACGCAATGTTTCCCCTTCAGTGAATGACGCATTAAATGATGAATTAACCGTTTGCCTTAGCAATCAAACCTGCTGGAACTGTATAACCAAGCGCAAGAATGTATTTTTCAAGTTGAGCTGGGCTGCTTGGAGCACCAACAACGTTTGCTGCCAGTTTATTGAAAATCACAGTGTATGCTGCTGAATCAAATGTTGAGAAACGGCTGAAGCTAGTTGCACCGGTTGGAATACCAACTGCATTTTCAGCTGCGCCTAAATTGAGTGAATAGCCACCGACAAATGCTGATGCATAGATATCAGTCAGTGCGGATTGAACAGCAACGCCTAAACCTTTGAGCGCTGAAGTAATCACTCTAGCACTTTGGCTAGATTGGTCGATATCAACACCGACAACCCATTTGTTTGTTAATTCTTGAGCTGCGAGCATGACTGAGTTACCAGCGCCACCTGCTGCTGCATGAATGACTTGAATACCAGAATTGTACCAAGAAGCGGCTTTAGTTTTGGTTTCATCACTGGGTGCAAAACTACCGAGATAATCATAATAAGCTGCTGGGAATGAGAAATTTGTCAAACCTTGTTCAGCTGCTGCAAAATATGCGCCTGCAACAAATCCGACACCGAATCTAACAACGGCAGGAACAGCCATGCCACCGAGGAAACCTAACTGAGTCTTACCATCTTTGACAACTGAATAACCAGAAAGGAATCCAGATTCGTGTTCTTTGAACAAAATGGAAAGTGTGTTGGAAGCCGTTTTGAATTCAGAATAATCTGCATTGTGTGGCGTTCCGTCAATCAAAATGAAATAAACTTCAGGATATTCATCTTGGACAAGGAAGATTGCTTCTTCGAACAAGAAACCTGGAGTGACAACGATTCTTGCACCGTCATTGATTGCAAGTTCGATGGCATCGACATAGTCTGCAGTACTCATTGCAGCGGGTTTGTAATAGTTGTGCGTCTTGCCATTGGCAGTCGCAAATTCAACGATACCTTCCCAAGTGCCCTGATTGAAGGACTTGTCATCAATATCACCAACGTCAGTAATCATGGCAATTTTGAAATTCGTTGGATCTTCTGGAGTCGGTGTTCCTTCTTCTGGTGTACAAGCAAATAGCCCGAACGTAAGAAGTGCTAAAACAAATAACAGATAAAATCTCTTCATTTCTTATTCTCCTTTTGTTGTGTAATTGTAAAGGTTTTCTTTACCTAACAAGTATAGTTTACCCATTATAGCCTTCTTTTGCAAGGCTTAAATATAAATATTTAGGAAAATCATGTAAAAAATAAAAAGTGTCCGAAGACACTCATCAATACTAAATCGTTATTAAGAACTCAAGCTTCATCCAATTCTTCTTGCAATCTAGAAATAAGTGTTTGAATGTCATTGTGTGTGAATGTGATTTTTCGAGAATAGTCTTCGATCGCCATACGGTAAGCATCCATGATTTCTGGATACATAGATTCAGTGATGGAGGTCACTCGATGATTAGATCTGAATGTGTTAAGAACAAACCGAATGTCTTCTTCATTTGAAGGCAAGTATTCGACATAAAGGTAGGTTTCATCGATCGTTTCATAATATTCGATGACATAGATGGTCATCTGGGGATCGATGTAGAGCAACTGCTTGACTTCATCATTGATCCAAGCATTTCTAAATCTGTTGACATCATAGGATAAGATGAGCCTTATCGAAAATAATACAATCACAATGACCATCACATACCCAATGAAAACCTTGACTTTTTTAGGTAACATGAGCCATGGCTGGATCAATCTTCACTTTGCTGACTGGAGTCTGTTTCAGGCTTTTTGAATAGAGATGCGATTTTCTTTGGTAAAATCATCAATCCTTCTGCAAATACTGCAGGCATCATCTTCGCAGCCTCAATGAGAGCACCTCTTCTGATTTCTTCCTTCGTGATTTCCTTGGCATCAGAGAATAAGAACTTTCTGGTGACAACTCCAATTCGCAAGGTTAAAAGTGCATTGGAAACTCCTTGCATGACGGAAGAAAGGACAGGTTTGACAAATGGCATTTCGCCTAAAGTATTCACAGTTGAAGTTGGGAGTAAATCATTGATATCCATGTTTTCAAGACCTTCTGCGATGAGTGCAGTGGTAAAGACATTGACGGTTAATTTGGCTAAGTTTGCATAACTTGGTCTGAATCCGCACATCGTCACAAGTTCTTTGATCATTCTCAAGTTGACGACAATGACTGTGAAGAAATCGAGTCTGCCATTTTGTGAAATGGCGGTTGAAATCATCACTGTCTTCGCATGCTTCTTGATGACTTGATTCATCTTTTTCTTGATGTGATGCGTGAATGCGTGGTTCAGTACTTTTCTCAGTTCGACAGGATCTTTCATCGCGTCTTCTAAATTGATTCTTGTTTCTTCAGGAAGATCTTCGAAGTTCAAAAGACGCTTGGCGACACGGCGATACACATGAAAATTCTTCTTTGAAGATTCATCTAGGGTTGTTTCGACAGAAAATGTCGGTGAAAACAAGATGATGTGAACAGGTCTTAGGATCAAGAAATAAATCAAAAGGAGTGCAAGCACATAAAATCCGTATTCGACATAGGGATGAATGGTTCTCAGCCGATCTCCGACATCCAGCACAGATGATAATAAAATAAGCATGAACAAGATGATGAAACCTATTGAAATCGCGTACCAAAAGAGTTTGGTTGAGTCTTTCTTTTTCATATAATCACTTCCTTAATGAGATTATATCATTAAATGTCTCTTGAAAAAGTAATATCGCCAAAGTTTCAATGAAAATTGTATTTTGAACACCGATTATGTATAATCTTATTATAAGCACTCTTGGGAGGGAAAACATGAGATGCATTCACTGTAGCAAAGAGATACCAGAGGGTTCTGTTTACTGTAATCATTGTGGCAAGCAACAAGCTTTGAGATATGATCAACTCCACAAAGACAGAATTCGTCCTTTTTTGAGAACACTCAACAATAAGGATGCCTATCTGTTCGTCCATTTGATTTTTTTCATCATCTTGTTTCTAGCATCATTTTCGACGATTGGTCGTGTACCACTCACCCATCTTGTTCCAGAATATCCGAATCAGATTGAAATCAAATACAACATTGCAGATCTCATTTCATCGATACCTTATCTCTTCGAACAAGGCTCATCAGCCAGTGTCAAAGGCGAAGTCGATCAGGTTGCAGCAAGAGTTTACAATATGCAACTGGGATTTCTGTCGATGGACTATCAATCCTATGAGTCGATGGATTTTAACTCTCGAGAGATCATTGAAAGATACATGAATCAACTCAATCCATTTGTCATCTATTCATCACAAAACTACAGACAAGAACACTTTCTAGAGATGATTTTATGGGTGGTTTCAACTGTTGCAATGATATTCTATATGCTCTACCTGCTCTTTTTATCCTATCAGGTCCTCAAGGCGTTCACACAAACTCAAGCGATTAACATGCAAACATTGCTTCGAAATCTTTCAATCATCTCTTTTGTAATGATGCTCATCTTAAGGATCCATGGAACGATTTCCGGATATGAACTCTTCAACTATTCAACATCCATCTTCTTTCTCCCGTTTTGGGGATATGTCTTATCACTGATCTACACATGGGCAAGATCAAACAAGTCGTTTCGTCGTGTTTGGGTCATCAAAAAAGTCTTGGTCTTCATCATTTTGGTATTTTGTCTGAATACTCTCTTTGATGTCAGACTCGATACCCGCTATCAGGTCAATCAACTCTTCAGTGTGCAAACCATCAGTGATCAGGAACCGATGCTCAAGTATCTGCCAAGTTTGGTGAAATACTATCATACCAATCCACAAAACGATATCGTCATTGATGTAACTGAATTACTCACAACATTATCAGCTCAATTGGATTACAATGAATCCAGGCTTCATGTGTTGCAGGAAATCAACAGTTATGATCAATGGCTATCTCCTTATGTGTTCAACAATCAGCCAATCATGAACAACATCATGTTGGTGGTTGTACTGATCCAACTCTTATCTTTGATTTTGTTAGGATCTTTATTCATAGAGTTCATCCAGACACTCGATCAATATGATACAAGACACATCGATCCTTCTCAGTTACCGGGCACACTGTTTTTCTTATCCATCTTGATGATATCTGGACTCATCTATCTGAAGTTTGCAGTCGATCAGATGTATGATCGACTCAGTCTCAACGTACTGATATCGATTTCATTCTCATCATTCTTGTTTGTTATCTTCACCGGACTTCTTTCCAAACAAGAACAGATATTTGCAAAACTGAAACTTTGAAAGCGGGCAACCGCTTTTTTTTATACCCATATCTTTTGACGTTCACGGATGCTATAGTATTCATGTTTTCCAATGACGATATGATCAATGACATCGATTCCTAAGGTTTTCGATGCATTTTTAAGGTTTTCTGTCGCATCAATATCTGCTTTTGAAGGTGTTGAATCTCCCGTGGGATGGTTATGCGAGAATATCACTGCAGCAGCGGATAACTTGATGGCATTCTTGAAGATTTCCCTGGGATGAATCAGCGTCTGATGGATCGTACCGATGAAAATCGTTTCATATTTGATGACTTCGGATTTGATGGATAGATAGATTGCAATGAAATGCTCTTGTTCTAGGTGACTGAGTTCAGGATAGAGTAAGAAGTAAACATCATGAGCAGTCTTGATGATCGTTTTTTTCGTTCTTCTCGTCATTTCCAATCTTTTCCCGAGTTCAATGGCTGCAATCACCGTACATGCTTTTGCATCTTTGATGCCTCTGAGGTTCATCAACTCTTGGACTGACATTTTCTTCAAATCATCAAGCGATTCCAAGTGATAAAGCACTTGCCTTGCAAGTTCGATCACAGATACTTCATTCATGCCAGTTCTCAGCAATATAGCAAGTAATTCTTCATTGGATAACGCCATTGGACCCAGTGACATCAATCTTTCTCTAGGTCTTTCCTCTTCTGGCATTTCTTTAACAAGATACATGATAAAACCTCCCTATACCCTATGGTAGAAGAGAGGTTTTGATTTTACTCTATTATTCCCATTCAATCGTTCCAGGCGGTTTCGATGTGATGTCGTAGACGACCCGGTTGATGCCTTTGACCTCATTGGTCATGCGGTTTGAGATTTTTTGTAAGATGGGAAATGGAATGTGTGCGACATCGGCAGTCATACCGTCGATCGATGTGACCGCTCTGATGACAATGACGTGATCGTAAGTTCTCGAATCGCCCATGACACCGACAGTTTTTAAAGGTGTGAGCACGGTGAAATACTGCCAGATGGCATCTTCTAGACCATGATTTTTGATTTCTTCGCGCAATATCCAATCCGTTTCCTGAACAATTCTGATTTTATCTTCTGTGACATCCCCTAAGATTCTAATCCCAAGTCCCGGACCTGGAAAAGGTTGTCTACCAACGATCTCTTTGGGTAATCCGAGGATGGATCCGAGTTGTCTCACTTCATCCTTGAAGAGTGTGTTCAAAGGCTCGATGAGTTTCAGTTTCATGTCTTTGGGAAGGCCTCCGACATTATGGTGACTCTTGATGGTCTGTGCCGTTTTCGTACCCGATTCAATGACATCAGTGTAGAGTGTGCCTTGGGCTAAAAACGCTGCATCCTGATGTCTTTTGACTTCATCTTCGAAGACCCTGATGAATTCGCGACCAATGATCTTCCGTTTGGTTTCGGGATCACTGATACCTTTGAGTTTTTCTAAAAAACGCTCTTTGGCATCAACGGTGACCAGATTCATCTTGAATTCATCCTTGAATGTCTTTTCGACTTGTTCTCTTTCGCCAAGTCTCAAGAGTCCATGGTCGACAAAGATGGGTGTGAACTGATCTTTTAAGATATGATTGAGGAGTGCTGCAACCACCGATGAATCGACCCCACCAGATAGCCCGCAAATCACATGTCCGTCTTGAACAAGATCTCTGATTTCTTTCCTTTTTTCTTCGATGAAGTGAGGCATCGACCAGTTTCTTGTCTCTGTACAAAGTGAGATGAAGCGGTCAATGATCTCAAGTCCAAATGCTGTGTGTCTGACTTCAGGATGAAACTGGATCCCGTAAATGGGTAATGTCTCATGCATCATCATGACATGATCTGTCGATGATGAGGATGCAAGTGAGATAAAGTCTTTCGGTAATGTTTTCACCTGATCACCGTGACTCATGAACACATTGAAATGTTTGGGGAGATCTTTGGTGAGTGGATTGTCTCTTGTGATTTCTATATCGGTTAGTCCGTATTCTTTCTTGTCATGTGATTCTACGGTACCGCCAAGGTGATGTGCCAATAACTGCATTCCATAACAAATCCCTAGGATAGGGATATGCATGTTGAGGACAACCTCTGATAACTTGGGTGCACCTGCTTCATAGACAGAATTCGGTCCTCCTGACAAGATGAAGCCTTTGGTTTTTGTCAAATCTTTCGATGTCAAATCATCTGGATGCACCAATTCGGCATAGAGACCCAAATCGCGGATTCTTCTGACGATCAGCTGATTGTACTGAGAACCGTAATCCAAGACCAAGATATGCTCATTCATGGTAGTTCGGTGCCTCCTTGATGTTATCGACATCATGTGGATGCGATTCCTTCAATCCGGCATTCGATATTTTAACAAACTGAGCACGGTCTTTCATATCCTTGATCGTTTCACAGCCACAATACCCCATCCCGCTTCTGAGTCCACCCATCAACTGATAGATGACATCATGGATGGTACCTTTATAAGTTACGGTCGCTTCGATTCCTTCAGGGACCAACTTCTTCAATTCTTTGACGCCACCTTGGAAATAACGGTCTGATGATCCTTTTTTCATCGCTGAAAGAGATCCCATTCCGACATAACTTTTTACAAGCTTGCCATCGATTTCAAAAACATCCCCTGGTGTTTCGGCTGTTCCTGCAAGGAGTCCGCCAAGCATCACGCAGTCAGCGCCAGCGGCGAGTGCTTTGGGAATATCACCTGAAAGTTTGATTCCGCCATCGGCGATGATCCCGACTTCGTATTGTTTGGTGACTTGATAGACATCATTGACTGCTGAAAGTTGTGGCACACCGACACCTGAAACGACTCTGGTCGTACAAATTGAACCAGGTCCGACACCGACTTTGATGGCCGATGCACCTGCATAGATCAAGTCAATCGCGGCCTGTGCAGTGACGACATTGCCACCGATGATATCCAGATTCGGAAACAAGCCTCTAATCGTTTTCACGGTATCGATCACACCTTTGGAGTGACCATGCGCAGAATCGACAGCAATGATGTCAACCCCTGCCTCATAAAGTGCATTGACTCTGTCATAGGTGTCTTTTCCGACACCGACCGCTGCACCGACTCTCAGTCTTCCTGATTCATCCAAACAGGCATCTTTATCATCAATCGATAAATCTGCATGCTTGACTGCTTTCACCATCGATGCCTGTGCTTCGATGGATAAATTCTTATGCAAAATACCCATGCCACCCAGTTTGGCAAGTGCAATCGCCATCTCGACTTCAGTGACCGTATCCATTGCTGCTGAAAGCACTGGAATGTTCAATTTGATCTTCTTGGTCAGCTTGGTCTCGAGTTTGACATCGATCGGAACGACCTTTGAATATGCTGGAACCAGTAAAAGATCATCAAACGTATACGCTTCTTTGATTACTTTACCATTCATCATTGTTTTATACCCCTATTTCCTTTGTATTAGTTTATCACTATTGGGTCTTGATTGAAAGAGACGCTGTCATATTTTACATAAAAGAGAAAGGACATGCTAGATGGATGTCCTTGAGTGTTTGTTATAAAAGTGAACTGGAAGATAAATCAGGTGAAACAGCAAGAAAATGGAAAGAATAAATCCCAAAAGCCAGAAGTCACCTAAGAAACCGTATAAAGGCATAACTTCAGCGGGTACTTCTCTTAAAAACAAATGATTAGCATCCAAAAGGAAATTGATCGGATAGATGATGAGGGTATAAATGGCTAGAATGCCTGTGGATTTGAGTAGATGTTTGTATGTAAAACTGAACCTAGAAACCAATAAAAGATATAGGTTTCCAATCAGAAATAACCCGTGATTCCCAAAGAAGTGAACATATCTGAAATGAGGAAAATCATAGGAAAGATCAGCAACCACAAGAGAAAGTAGTGCGCCTGTCATCGCCCATGGAAAGATGATCTGAAAGATTTTTTCGTTATTTGTCCATAATGCTGTAGCTGTGACATACATGGATATCGCACACAATCCCAAGGGAAGGAGTGAGGTTTGAAATCCTCCAGTGGTGATGGCCCATGCATAGAATATCCACTCCATCAGTACCATGAAGACAGCAACACTTCTTCTCAACCAAAGGTCTGTCTTGGGATTGATTATTCCTTTGAATATAAGCAATAAAACAAATAATGATATGAAAAAGAGTAAAGCAAAAAGATGTGTTGCTCCAAACATCTCGAAGTGATTGTATTGCTCATCGAAGAAAAACATAATGACCTCCATGATGTATCTATAAGTCATTATATCGGAAGATGTGTAGAAAATAAAGAAAAGATGGAACGATTACTTCCATCTTTTCAAGTGATCAATCAACTAATTTTTGTCCGCGGAATCGTGCAACCTGTTTCACGTCCTTATCACCACGACCGGATAGGTTGATGACAATGATTTTGTCTTTGGATAGTGTCGGTGCTAATTTGATTGCTTCAGCAACCGCGTGAGACGATTCAATGGCGGGTATGATGCCTTCTTTTCTAGATAAGTATTCAAACGCATGTACAGCTTC
>DITG01000014.1 GCA_002422045.1 Acholeplasmataceae bacterium UBA6190 | reverse complement strand
TTTCTGCCTATGATGCTGAGATGTATAGCCTTTATCCGAGAGCAATCCGTGTCAAGTCAGATGACAAACTTTCATGTGGCAACATCCGACTCGATGTCTTGGGACCGATCAGACATTATGACAACGATAATGACAATTCTATCGTCATTCAGACAACCTTGAAGGGATATACGTTTTTGTTGACAGGAGATATCGAAATGGAAGCTGAAAACGATCTATTACAAAAGTACGGACGAGAACTTAAAAGTGATGTCATCAAAATCGCACATCACGGATCTATCACTTCATCTCATGAGATGTTCATCCAAGATGTCAGTCCGGAGTTTGCAGTCATTTCTGTCGGATCTCATAACCGGTTTGGTTTCCCTCATGATCGGGTGATATCTCGACTCCTGAAACAAGATGTTTCAATCTTTCGCACGGATACACAAGGGACAATCATCTGTACTCTGGATGAAAAGCGTGTAAAATGGAAAATTCATCTACCCTATCAACAGTAAAATTTGGTATAATGATGATGACAGTCAGGGGGCATGAATCATGGCCGAAGCCATCTATGTGTATCACAGCACCAATGATTTTCTTCTCAATCTCACCGTTGATGAAAAAATCAAGGAATTTAAGGTAGACCCATTCAACATCATCAAATATGACCTCTTGGAAAACACCTCAGACGATATCTTGGAAGATCTTCAAACCGTCTCTTTTTTTGCTGAACAAAAAGTCATCATCGTCAGAAATATTCAAGAGCTTGAAAAAGAAGAAGACTATGTCATCAAAAACTGGGTATCTTATCTTGAGAAACCCAATCCTGATGTCATCCTGATTTTGCCGATGCCTGAGTTACTCAAAGAAAGCACACCGATCGGTGGTGCTTTGTTTAAGTATGCCTATATCGAAAAAGTGAAAGACATGGATAAGAAAGATTATCCGGAATTCATTAAGAATATGTTCAAAAAGTACGGATACCAGATCACAGATGATGCTGTCGAATCCTTATTGGAACGTACCAATCTCGATTTCAATCTGATCAATCAGGAAGCTGAAAAACTGATGTTATTCGCATACGACACCAAAGAAATCACTGAGAGAGCCGTGCTGTTGCTTGTTTCCAGAAATCTTGAAGAAAATATCTTTGAACTAACCAATGCGCTTTTGTCAAAGAATCAGGCGAAAACCATTGAAATCTTTTATGATCTGGTCGCTAGAAACGAAGATCCCTTGCGAATATTGAACAATATCGTCGGGAAAGTCAGAGAACTGATGCACGCAAAACTGTTACTTGAGAAAGGTTATCGTCAGGACCAAATTGCCGAACACTTCCACATCAAGAGCGGCAGAGCGTTTTATCTTGTGAAAAATGCACAATCTATCAACTTCCAATCGCTTGAAAATCACTTGAAGAAATTATCAAAACTCGATTATGACATCAAGAGTGGCAAAATCGACAAAAAACTAGGCCTTGAACTCTACCTGTTAGGAGCATAGCATGCTAAAACATCAAAAAATCCTGCTCTTCGACTTTGAAACCACAGGACTTTACGGACATTCTGATCAAATCATTGAAATCGGGGCCATCCTGTTGGAAAAAGTTGGCGGAACCTACGTCATCCAAGAAGAATTATCTACCTTGGTCCTCGCAGACAAACCGCTTCCACCCAAGATTGTCGAAATCACGCATATCACCGATGAAATGCTCTTAAGACATGGCATTCCTCAGGAAGAGGCATTTCATAGACTGTTTCAACTCTACGGGGATAGCAAGACCTTGCTTGTTGCATATAATATCCAATTTGACCTCTCCTTTTTGATTGCGTACTTCAAACGGTACTGGGATCGGAATTTTGAATTGAAAAACGATATTCTGGATGTCATGGCCATCTACAAGGACCGTCACCGTTTTCCGCATAAATTGGACAATGTTGTTCAGACCTATCAGATTGAGATTCCGAATACTCACCGAGCACTAGATGATATCAAGGCGACTTATGAAGCACTCATTCGCATGCAAGACGAACTGGATAACATTGAAAAATACGTCAATGTCATCGGGTACAATGGCACTTATGGCGTTTCTGGCATCAGATTACCTCATGTGAAATACATCGCTCAAAAGGGCGGCTACCGCGAAATCGAAAAAAGCTAAAAAAAAAAGACACAGCGTGTCCTTATTTTTAAAGGGTATTGACTTGCTGTGCAAGACTTGATTTGTGTCTCGCTACAAAGTTCTTATGGAAGATTCCCTTAGCAAGACCCTTGTCCAACTTCTTATGAGCAAAAGACAATGCTTCGACAGCCTTTTCCTTATCCTTGGCAGTGATTGCACGTTCGACAGCCTTCACAGCAGTTTTCACAGAAGATTTAAATGATGCATTGCTTGAACGACGCTTTTCATTGGTTTTGTTACGTTTGATTTGTTGTTTGATATTAGCCACAGTTTCACCTCCCATAATGCGCATACCTATTGTATCAAAAGCATATTCAAATTGCAACAGTAAACGCATAATTATGGTAAAATAAAACTATAACAAATGAGGAAGTATGCGCATGACTACAGCGAATAAATTAACGATTTTACGCGTGCTGATGATTCCTGTCATGGTGGTTTTCATTTATATGAAAGCCTTGGAATCACCAACTAATTTTTTTAATCTCCCACTGAATCAACTGATTTTCGCACTACTATTTGTCGTTGCAGCTTTCACAGATCTGTTGGATGGATACATTGCAAGAAAATATCACCAGATCACGACATTCGGTAAATTTTTAGATCCGATTGCCGATAAGGTGCTGGTGATGGTCGCATTTCTCTATCTGATGCAGATCATGCCAGACAGAGTACCACTGTGGGCGGTGATGGTCGTCATCGTCAGAGAATTCGCAGTGACGGGCATCAGACTGCTTGCGGTTGAAAAAGGTGATGTGATTGCAGCATCCCCCTATGGAAAGATCAAGACCGCATCAACAATGCTTGCTCTCACCATCATGCTATTCAATGATTTTGGATTGCCAGTCTTGATTGGCGATATCATCTTCTATATGGCGATCTTCTTCACGGTGATGAGTGGTATGGATTATCTGTTGAAGAATCGTAAAGTCGTGTTTCAAAGTATTTAAATTAAAGTAAATCAAGATGATACAGACTATCATCATATGGAGGTGCTAGACATGGTAGATAAGGATAAACGCGCATTAGCCTTAGAGGCGGCGATGAAACAAATTGAAAAGCAGTATGGCAAGGGAGCAATCATGCGTCTCGGAGACGAGGCTGAGCATAATGTCGAAGCCATGCCCACAGGATCGATTGGACTTGATATCGCTCTCGGTATCGGTGGATATCCGAAAGGCAGAATCATTGAAATTTACG
>DITG01000124.1 GCA_002422045.1 Acholeplasmataceae bacterium UBA6190 | reverse complement strand
CACCCAGTTATCGGAAAGATATCCTGATTGAAGCGGATTTGCTCGAAGAAGTCGCCAGAATGTATGGCCTTGACCGGATTCCGATGACCTCCATTGATCAGCCATTGCCTGGAAAACTGTCATTCAAACAAAAGAGACTCAGACAAATCAGACATCATTTTGCAAACTTAGGCTTGAACGAAGTCATCACCTATAGTTTAATCAACCCATCTGAAGTTCATCGTTATCACAATCTGGGAGAACCTGTTTCGATTTTGATGCCTTTATCAGAGGATCGGAAGACACTCAGACAAAGTCTGGTGCATGGGTTACTTGAAAGTGTGCTCTACAATCAGTACCGTCAGATGAAAGATATTGCCATCTTTGAAATCGGCAATGTCTTTGCAAAAGAAACAGAAAAACTCTATTTATCGGTTGCCCTATCCGGCACATGGCATCAGCTACTCTGGAAAAAAGAACGCATTGCTGCAGATTTCTATGTCCTAAAAGGGTTAGTCGACAGTGTTTTCAATCCGCTAGGACTCTATTTCAGTTATGAAAGTTCATCGGATGTAACATCCTATCATCCTTACCGTCAGGCAAACATCAAGTATCAGAATCAAACGATTGGCAAGCTTGCTGAACTTCATCCGAGCGAAGCCAAAAGACTGGGCATTGAGCCAACTGTTGTCTTTGAAATTGACATGAGTTTGCTCTTATCTCAAGGAGAACCCAAACTGTTCAAACCGATTTCAAGATACCCATCCATTTCAAGGGATCTCGCGATTGTGGTCTCTGAATCGGTATCAGCAGGACAAATCACAGAGTTGATCGCGCAGACAGCAAAGAAGAACCTGGTTGCCATTGAAGTCTTTGATGTCTATCAAGGCTCACACATCGAAAAGGGACAAAAATCCATCGCCTGTTCATTACAGTTCAATGATCCGGATAAGACCTTAAGCAGTGAAGATGTCGATTTACTGATGAAAAAAATCACCAATCGACTCAGTTTTTCCTATAAAGCAGTCATTCGAAACTAAAACCTGATTCGTCAGGTTTTTTGCTTCGACTGGATGTGAAATCGTGTATAATAGAATAAGGTGATATCATGCTCATATATAATCTAACTCATGCAGAGCTAGTCAGTTTTGTCGAATCAAACAACCATAAAAAATTCAGAGCCGACCAGATATGGAACTGGCTATACAAACAAAAAGTACAGTCATTTCAGGAGATGAATAATCTCCCAGATGACCTGATTTTGGCACTGGAATCGAACTATACATTAAAAGCACTCGATCTGGTCTTGAAACATACCTCTTCTGATGGCACGATGAAAGCCCTATACGGCTTAAATGATGGCAATCTGATCGAAGCGGTGCTCATGAAACAGCATTATGGCAATTCGATATGTGTGACTACACAAGTCGGTTGTAACATCGGATGTTCTTTTTGCGCATCGGGCTTACTCAAGAAGAAACGTGATTTGAATGCAGGAGAAATCATTGCCCAGATCATTGAAACCGAGCGGTTGCTCGGTGAACGCATCTCCTATGTGGTTGTGATGGGCATCGGTGAACCTTTTGACAATTATGAAAATTTACTGAAATTCTTATCCACGATCAATCATCCTAAAGGACTCGCAATCGGGGCAAGACACATCACTGTATCAACTTCAGGTATTGTGCCAAAAATCAAAGAGTATGCACACATGGGTCTTCAAGTCAATTTGGCCATCAGTCTCCATGCTCCAAACAATGAAATCAGAAGCAAACTGATGAAAATCAACAAGAGTTATCCGATTGAAGAAGTCGTTGGCGCGATCAAGTATTACTTATCTGTTGCCAAGCGCAGAGTCACGATCGAATACATCATGATTGACGGATTAAATGATATGGAAGAGGTCGCTCTTGAACTCGTTCAACTGCTCAAAGGACTCAATGTCTATGTGAACTTGATTCCCTACAATGAAGTCATCGAAGCAGACTATAAACGCTCTAAACTTGAAAATCAACTCAAGTTTTACGATATACTCATGAAAAACAAGATCAATGTGACCCTCAGAAAAGAACAAGGTCACGATATCAATGCGGCTTGCGGCCAATTGCGTAGCCAGCATCTCTAGGAGGAACCATTGAAAAAAGCTTTTATCAAGAAAATGATCTCAAACCAATACACGATTGTCGATTTAGAGACCGGTCGTGAAATGATTGCAGGTGCCAGAGGTAAACTCAGGTACATGAGACTTGATGAAGAAAGTTCTTTCAATAAGCAAACCACAAAAAAGACGAAAAAAGAGACAGTGATTATCCAAATCTCTCCTAAAGTCGGTGACCATGTCATCTATGATGACTCCGAAGATCAAATCTTGATCACTGAAATCTTGCCAAGACAAAATGATCTTCAACGTCCTGATGTCGCCAATGTTGATCAGGTGCTTCTCGTTTTTTCAGCAGTGAATCCGGATTTTTCGTTTCACTTGTTGGATAAGTTTCTCGTGATCATGAATCAGGAAAGACTTTCACCAGTGCTCATCATTTCAAAGATTGACCTGATTGCACCTGAAGCACTCGAAGTACTCAAAAAAGATCTTCAATACTATCTTGATATCGGGTATGACATCTATTATGTCAATAGCAAACAAAAGATTGGAATCGATGTTCTTGGTCACATCTTTAAAAACAAACTCACCGTTCTTGCTGGGCAAACAGGTGTAGGCAAATCGACACTGCTGAATGCGTTGATGCCAGAACTGAGTTTGAAGACACAAGAGATTTCCAAGGCACTTGGCAGAGGAAAGCATACCACCAGACACACCGAACTCTATCCTTATAACGAAGGATACATCGTCGATACGCCTGGTTTCTCAAAAATCGAGTTCATGATCTTTCATATCGACGAACTGAAGACCTTCTATCCGGATTTTGTCAAACACTCGGAGTTGTGTCGTTTCAAGGGTGATTGCATGCATTTATCAGAACCGGGTTGCGAAATCAAACGACTGGTTGAAACCAAAGTGATTCCACAATCCAGATATGATATCTATCAATTGTTCATTGAAGAAATCAGAGAACAAAAAGAAAAATACTAAGGAGGACATCTGATGAAGATTGCCCCATCTGTACTGACTGCAGATTTTTCAAAACTAACCGATGAACTGAAATCCATTGAAACCGCAGATTATCTCCATCTAGACATCATGGATGGACATTTTGTCCCCAATCTCTCGTTTGGACCTGCCATTACAGCAACCATTTCAAAGACGACATCCTTACCTTTGGATATTCATCTCATGGTCACAGATCCGTTGCACTGGATCAGTGCTTTTGCACAATCAAAACCTGAATTCATCACGATTCATGTGGAATCAAACGATGTTGAACAAACCCTCAAACTCATCCAAAAACATCAGATCAAAGCGGGTATTTCAGTCAAACCGAACACTGAAATCAAGGCTTTGGAGCCTTATTTGAATCAGGTCAGACTCATCCTCGTCATGACGGTTGAACCTGGTTTTGGCGGTCAAGGATTCATCGATTCGATGATGGATAAAGTGAAAGCATTGGTAGACATTAGGAAAGAAAAAAATCTGGATTTCCAGATTGAAGTCGATGGCGGTATTAACTTAGAAACCATCAAGCGATGCAAAGAAAGTGGTGTGGATATTGCAGTCGCTGGCAGCTTTTTGTTCAATTTGGAAGATCGGAAGAAAGGCATCCTTTCTCTGAGATGAGAGTCTTGGTTGTCACCTATCCCACACCGAAAGACATTCGCCAGATCTTACCACTCCAAGAACACGATTATGTGATCGCAGTCGATCAGGCTGTGATGGCTCTCTATAAACAACGCATCAAAATCGATCTTGCCGTTGGTGATTTTGATTCTTTATCCAATCATAGCATGCTCACACAACTGAATGTCGTGAGATTGAATCCTGTCAAAGACGTCACGGATACCCATCAGGCACTCGTTGAAGCATCGAAAATCGAGCATGATGAACTTTATCTTTTAGGAGGTATCGGAGGAGAAAGAATTGAACACTTCATGGTGCACACTATGTTTTTCTCAGAGTTTCCAAAGATGATCATCAAAGATGAACATTCGACGCTCTATGTACTCGATCAGGGTGTTCATGAGATTCAGACCGAAGGCTATGTCTCGTTTTTCGCTTATCCCAAAGGTGTGTTATCACTTTCCGGATTCAAGTACGATTTAACAAATTACCGGTTATCGACATATGATCCCTTATGCATCTCCAATGAAGTCAGTGGCAAGGGACTTGTCCATGTTCATGAAGGCAAAATCCTTGTGGTCATATCTAAGAAGATTTAAAGATAAAAAAATAAAAGGCGTTGGCCTTTTTATTTTTAAACGCGTTCTAGATTGTTTTTCTTCAATGCACGAGCGGAAACTTTAACTCTGATCACATTTCCATGCTCATCTTTGATCCGTACGGTTTGTAAGTTACTCTTCCACATACGGCGAGTCGCGTTTAGCGCGTGNNCTCACTCCTAACTGCACAACCTAATTTAACATAAAAAAATGGAAAATGCAACCACTATACGAATAAATCATGAAAAGAAAATGACAATTTAGGAGAAAGGCAAAGAGAACTGGAGACGATTGAAGTATTTCGTAGAAATATGATATAATACAGGTGATTATTGAAGTTGTATGATGATAGTTGCAATATCAAAATATTCATGCTATACTGTAAAAGTGTTAAAATGTAATGACCCCAAAACAGACAATTTTCCAAAATTTTACATAACCTATATTGAACAAAATCATATCAGGGAGGATCATGTATGGCAAATCAGACAGTCAGTGGCATTCTGTTTAAAAAAATGGTAACAAACGGCGCAGTCAATCTTAAAAATAATCATAAAGAAATCGATCACTTAAACGTATTCCCGGTACCCGATGGAGACACCGGAACCAACATGCAAATGACCATGATGGCAGGGATTAAGGAAGTTAACAATTTAGATTCACAATCGATTGTTGATATCTCCAAGATTTTATCCAGAGGCTTACTCATGGGTGCTAGAGGCAACTCAGGCGTTATCCTATCGCAATTCTTCCGCGGTGTCTATTCTGAAATCGCGAAAATCAATAACGGATCAGCAACCATTCAAGAATTCATCCAGGCACTCGTGGGTGGATACCAGATGGCTTATCGTGCTGTGATGGATCCTGTCGAAGGCACCATTCTCACAGTCGTTAGAGAATCTGCTGAAAAAGTGGTGCGTGAATCTTCAAAGCTTCATAGCGTTGAAGAAGTATTGAAACTCTATTTGGATCAAGCAAGAGAAACATTGGCGAAGACTCCAGATCTCTTACCCGTTTTGAAAGAAGCAGGTGTCGTGGATTCTGGCGGTGCTGGTTTCATCAAGATCATCGAAGGCTGGATCATGGCACTCGAAGGTCAGACACTCAACGAACAAGAAGCAAATTTCCAACCGCAACAAAGAGAACATTATCATGGTGCCGAGAATCTTGGTGCTGTCGATATTAAATATGGTTTCTGTACAGAATTCATCGTAAAACTGCATAAACCTGAAAAATTCAACGAAAACTTCATGAAGGATCCCTTGAATCAGATGGGTGATTCACTGGTGGTTGTCACCGATGATGATTTATTGAAAGTCCACGTGCATACGAATCAGCCAGGTGTCGCACTGACATTAGCTCAAAAGTATGGCGATCTGCAAACGATTAAGATTGAAAATATGAGAATCCAGAATTCGACGATTTTAGGCGATAGCGTCCAAGAATCCAAGAAACCTGTCAAAGATGTCAATAAAGTTGCTAAACCCAAAGCGAAGTACGGATTGATTGCAGTGGGTTCTGGCGCAGGCATCCATGAGGCATTCAAAGAATTAGGTGTCGATCTTGTGATCGATGGCGGACAGACCATGAATCCTTCCACAGAAGCATTCGTGAAAGCTGTTGAATCCTTGAATTGTGATCATGTCATCATTTTGCCAAACAACAAGAATATCATCTTGTCTGCTGAACAGACATTAGACTTATGTCCAAACCGGTCAATCAGAGTGTTGAAGACCAAGAGCATCGCTCAAGGTTATGCATCACTCATGGCTTTTGATCCAACGACAGAAATTGATGATAATTTCGAATCCATGATGGAAATCGTTTCTAACATGAGAAGCGGCGAAGTCACTTATGCAGTCAGAGACACTGA
>DITG01000127.1 GCA_002422045.1 Acholeplasmataceae bacterium UBA6190 | reverse complement strand
AACCTATGCTTCTTATATGGCGGAGGAAAGGGGATTTGAACCCCTGCGCCTTTGACAGCCTACACGCTTTCCAAGCGTGCCTCTTCAGCCACTTGAGTATTCCTCCATACAATGGTGCACCCGACATGAATCGAACATGCGACCTTAACCTTCGGAGGGTTACGCTCTCATCCAACTGAGCTACGGGTGCACTTCATGTCGCGGTAATTATTGTAACATGTTTTTATTAAAAAGTCTAATCGTAAATGAAAGTTTTTGTCATGATCCACATCAATAAAAACATAGACTCCCAATTTCTTGTATATTTATAACTTCACTTTGTGTTTTTCATCACTACACGCGTTATTGTCATGACAAATTCACAAAAATAGTGGTATAATCATAAGCAATCAATCAAACCTTGATTTCTGGATATCCATCAAACCAAGATCGGAGACATCATGATTCAGCCCATCTTCAATCGCTATGAGCGCAAATATATCCTCACTAAAAATCAAAAAGATGAGATTCTTCCATTTCTTGAAGAACACCTTGATTATGACCCATATTCACAAGGTGGGAAAGAATATACTATATATAATATCTATTTTGAAAATGAAGACTTCTCAGTGATTAGAAATTCAATTTCAAAGCCAAAGTTTAAAGACAAACTACGACTGAGAACCTATACTTATCCTCTAAAGCATGACTCGATGGTATTTCTTGAAATTAAGAAGAAATACGAAGGTAGAGTCAATAAGCGCAGAGTCATCATGACATATGATCAGGCCAAGGACTATTTGAATAAAGGCAGAATGCCCATATTTGACAACTACTTAGACAATCAGGTCATGCAAGAAATCGATTATTTCATCAAGATTCATAAAACAAAACCAGGTACATACATTCGTTATGACAGGATGGCGCTTGTTGCCGGCCAAGAGGAACTCAGAGTCACCTTTGATCACCACATCGTCTTTCGAAGCCATCATGTCAGTCTAGAACTCACCGAAGGGACTTCGATCTTGCCGACAGAAGAGTTCTACTTGATGGAAATCAAATCAGAAGACAATTTTCCATTCTGGCTTGCCAGAAAGTTATCAGAAATGAAATTATACAGTACAAGCTTCTCCAAGTATGGAAAAGCGTTTGAACAATATCTTGTTGGAGGACAAAATGATGATGAACTTATTCTTTATGACTATTGATTTAACAGAATTGAGTATGACCAATGTATTTTATGTCTTACTTGTCGCAACCCTGCTCGGTGGCTTCTTATCCATCGTCTATGCCTATACACACCGTAAGACTGTCTATGACCGTTCGTTCAATACGACATTACTGTTACTTCCCTTGGTGATTTCAATCATCATCATGCTGGTTGCTAACAATATCGCCAGAGCATTCAGTTTGGCTGGTGTCTTCACACTCGTTAGATTCAGAACGGCCATTGCAGATTCCAGAGATATTACTTATATTCTTTCGGCGGTCGGTGTCGGTCTTGCAGCATCCCTTGGCTATTTTGGCTATGCCATCATGATTACGATTTTCATTTCAACCGTGTTGGTTGTCTTAAACTATTTCAAGTTAGACCGTCATCACGCAAGCCATGCAAAACTGAGAATCATTATTCCGGAAAACTTGAATTACGCCAATGTCTTTGATGATGTGTTTACCAAATATGTCATCTCCAGTCAGCTTCAGAAAGTGAAGACCACTGACTTTGGGACGATGTTTGAATTGACTTATGTCATCAAGATGAAAGATAGCATCAACCAAAAAGCGTTCTTAGATGAACTGAGAGTCAGAAACGGAAATCTTTCCATCACACTCACCACTGATTTTGTTTCACTAACTTCCGAGTAGAAAATGGCTGCGATTGCAGCTTTTTTTGTTTGTGATAAGCGTTTTGTATAACAAAAAAAGCGATTGCTCGCTTTGATCATTCAATGGTCGGGACGACAAGATTTGAANNGCGCTACCAAGCTGCGCCACGTCCCGGCTTAACCATTATAACAAATCATATCCAAAAATAAAAGAGCCGAAGCTCTTTATTTTTACTTTGCAAGTGATCCCATGGGGTCCCAAGGTTTCAAGATCTTTGGTTCTTCTTTCCATACTGCTTTTTGTTGATCTGAAAGATAATCGATATGAATGACTGCCTGATAGACATAACGGTCAAACCATGTATCTGATGATAGGAAGTATCCTTTGTTTCCAGCTTGATCTCCCCAGCTATTTTCAATCTTCCAACGATTAGGTTTGCCGTCTTCCAGATTGACTGCGGTGATGACCATGGCGTGATTCATGGAGCCTTGGGCATAATCGAGTTCGTCTGATTTTGAAAGTTCAAGACTCATCTCAAGCATTTGATCAAGATCGTATGACTGATCATCCCAGACACCTAACGTACGGTCTCCAAATCGTGCGACATCACTGCCAAACCAGACCAGTTCTTTGTTCAAGAGTTGTTTGAGGACTAAGGATTTCAGTTCATGCATTTCAAGATTCAAGTATTTAATCTGTCTTCCACCGATGACGTTTCCAAGATAGGCGACTGTATAGGTCTTCATGTATGGCTTATCATGAGTTGGTGCATGGATCACGGATACATAATCCTTTAAGATATTACCGACATGGTCGAAATAAAACTGAACAGGTGTCAGGTTCTTGATGACTTTCAGTTCATCCTTGGAGACATATTCAAAATCAAACGATTGTGGAGGAATACCGAAATTGGTCGATAAGAACGTATAGAGTTCACCGATGGTCTTGGTTTTCAAGGCTTCGATCTGATTGGATTTTCCTGATTGATATAGACGTCTTGCACCTGATGCATATTGTCTTAATTTGACATTGATGATCTGATTCATGAATTTAGTATTCGATGAAGATGCGGTTTCAACCATCGCTTCTTTCGGTACGACACCATATTTTTCAATCAGACTGACAAACATGTCCCACTGACCACCATCTTGGATACCGGTCTTGAGCAAATGTTGCAAAGTTCTATCATCCTGGTCGACTTCTAGAAAGTCATCCATGGACTGAATGAAATAATTGATTTTTTCAAGTTTGTCATAAAACGCCGTATAGTTTTGAGAGAATTCGAATTCCTTGATGTCATACTTTTTTGCAATGATTTCTCTTAAGACATTCAAACCTGCGTAAATCCAGCATCTGCCACTTGCCTTCTGATGGGTGACTGGCATGGTCTTGATTTCATGGGAGAATCTAAATGTCGTCTGACTCTTTGTCTCCTGTTTTTCAAAGAGATTGGAGAGTTCGTTTTTTAAAAGAACTCTTCTTAATGCTTGTTGAACAGGCTTTTGTTCATAGTCTTTTTGTAACTTTTTCAAATCGGAAAACTCAAGTGCTTTCATGGGTTTCATCCTTTCATATGATGTATAAAGACGGCCTTGTTAGGCCGTCTGTTAGTTGCGCATGCTGCGTTCGTCTTTGAATGTTTCAACAATCGCATAATCATTATCCTTGACGATAACCAGGGATGTTGAGACATAATTGATGATATTTGAAACGCGCTGTGGCGGTACGGCAATCAAGAGTTGAATCGATAATGAATTGTAGAACTTCATCATGGCATCGATGCGGGCTTCATCCATGTTGTTGAATGCTTCATCAAATAACACGATACATCCTGAATCGATACGTCGGTTCTTGGTCAAAAGCTGCTGGAATGAAGCGGCGATGACGATGTAGAATGGTACTTGGGTTTCACCACCTGATTTTTCCTTGGAGACCTTGGAGAAATAGGATTTGTTGCCATTCTTGTTCGTGACTTCGATGTCATAAGCCATGTAGTTACGATAGTCTAAGTATTTATACGTGAGCTGATCGAACTCAGGATCGTTTGAGGCAATCTTTTCAAAGAGTTCCATCAAGATGGCTTCATTGCGCTTAGAAAGTCCTTCAGTGAAGAGCGTATGCTTGCTGATGGCATCATTGCTCATGATGATATCATAATAGAGTCTGTAATCCGGATGATCTGAGGCTTTGTAGATCAGTTGATAGGAATCGGTACCAAACGTTTTATCCATAAGTGCAAAATTCAGTTCTGAAATTTGCTGCTGCGCATTTTCAATCGATGCACGGAGTTTGCCAACAAACTCTTCCTTGAATCCGATTTCAGAATTACGTCTGAGTTCTGTCGCTTCAGATTCATAGCGCACCAGGTTGTTGTTTCTGATGAGTTGCGCTTCGGTTTCAAACTGGATGAGATCGCTAAACGTTGGTGATGCCGAGAAATGATAGGTTGCGATATAGAACTTCATCTGGTTGACCATGTCTGCTTCTGCCTTGATGATCTGGCTGTTGATTTGGACATTGGATTGTGCCAGGTAATTCGTGATGGCATCATGATCGTGCTTGTATTTCAGTTTGAGTGCATAAAACTGAGTATTGGCAAGCGATAGCTTTTCTGGATGTTTGAGTGCCATTTCGCGTTGTGCAGCCAAGAAATCATCGAGTTTGTCTTTCATATCATCGATGTAATCGAGGACTCTCTGACGTTCATCGCGTTGTGTTGCGATGTCTCCAACGAGTTTGTCAGAATCGAGTCTGAGCAGTTTTCTCTGGTTTCTGGATTTTTCGATCTGTTCTTCAAGTTTGGACAAATGCTTGTCTTTTCCAAGAGAGCTAATCTGTTCTTCGATTTGAGCGTATTCTTTTCTTGTTTGTTTGATTAAGTCCAGATAGCGAATCTGTCCGGTATGTACGAGTTGGTTCGATTTGGACTGATTGAGCAGTCTTAAGATCTTATCGGTCTTATCGGTTAGGTCATAGAGCTTATCCATCTTGGATTCCAGTAAAGCCAGTGCCTTGAGTTCCATGTCGAGCTGAAGGGTCGTTGCCTGTGAGCCGATGAAAGGAACTTCATAGGTTCTTGGATTGATCTGGCGAGCGGTATGATTGGAATAGGTCATGCATGTCGGGGTGATCGAGCGGTTATAATTCTTTAAGTCTCTCACGTTTTCGACACAATACGTGTTGTTTAAGATCATGTTCACATAATAACGAGCATAAAGATGATCAGAAGATACTTTTTCAGCCAAAGTGCCTGGCGTGACTTGATCATAGGTCTGAATCTTTTGAGTGTTCACGAGTCCTACGCCATAGATTTTTTGTTCGAACTTGATCCGGTCATAAATATCCAAGGCATCCGAGAAATAGGAAGGATCGACAATGATATCAAAGCGTTGTGAGGACAGATAGCCTTCAAGTGCATTTCTCCAGCGCTCATCAGTGACTTCAATCAGTTCACATAAAGGTCTGACTTTGATGTCTTTCTTATAGTGCGATGATAACTCATCATTCAAACTCTTGATCAGGTTTTCAACATAAAAGGGATAGGTCTTCACATGACGTTTCAAACCGTTGATCCGGTTCTGACTTTGTCTGATCTGTTCGGATAAATCTCTTTTTTCACCTTCAAGCTTGTCTTTTTCTGTATGATAAGCTTGCTGATAGGCTAAGACTTCTGTTGCAAGTGTTGCCAGTTCTCTGCCAAGTTCAACCGTTGAGAGCGTTTCTTCATTGGTCTGGTAATAGGCTACAAAGGAACGCATCGCTTGATTGGGCAGTAGCATGATGAGTTCTTTGATGGTTTGGAATTCTTTGCTGATGGTTTCCTTAAATGAGGAAAGCATTTCTTTCTGTGATTCATAGTCAGATGCTTTTTTCTTTAAGGCATCTTGATATTGTGTGAGTGTTCTCGATAAATCAGAATCGTTTTTGGAACGTTCGAGATTAATAATAGACTGATCGAGATCTTCAAGTTGATCATCGACTTGCCGTTTGGCATCTCTTAAGTACTCCAGACGTTTTTCGATTTGAACAAGTTTGTCCTGATTTTCCTTGATGAATGCTTCTCTTTTTTCAATCCAGTTGAGCTGCTCGACAATCGTATTGATGTCTTTTTGTTCCTTGGATAATGTGATATCTTCACCAACTTGGTTGATGGCATCCAATTTTTCTAATTTTTCTTTGTCACGTTTGATTTGAGCTTCGACTTTTTTCAGTTGAGCGACGTTATTTTTAAGGGATTGGATATCAATGGGATCATCATCAAGCAAAAACTCGAAGACAAAGGCTTGTAAATCGATGGAGCGGAATGCGAGCGCTTTTGGCAAGATCTTCGCATATTTGGTTGCATCCATACCAAAGAAACGCGCCAGAGCGTCTCTGTATTTCTTCTGTGACTCAAAAGGACTGAACTCGACATCGATCGATTTCAGATAGGCTTTCATGCTCTTGAAGTCTCTCGGATACTTCTTTTCTAAGAATAATCCATCATGAATCGAGACATTATCCAACAGATAAAATCTTTCTTTGAGTGTTGCTTGTTTGGGCAAATCCAAAATACAGCCAATGACTGAATATTTCTTGGTTTGTTCGTCAAAGAACTCCAGTGCAAGATGCGTGATCACATCGCCATTGCGTAAGTATTCCTTATTTTCAGCACCAATGCGGCCGCGAATGTAACCTTCTAAGGTACGTTTGGCATCATCGGTTGCAGCGATGTTGAACTTCGCACCACTTCTCCCACCGACAAACAAAAACTGCATGGCATCGAGCAATGTCGATTTACCGGATCCGTTTTCACCGGAAATCAGAGCATTGTCTTTGATTTCAATCGTTTGGTTCGAAAACAGATGCCAATTGACTAACTTAATCTTCGTCAGCTTCTTCATTGTCTTCAGAACCTCCTTCCATGTAACTTTCCAGTTTCTGTACAACTTCCTTGATAGAATCAAGATTCGTCACATAGAGAATGGTCGGATAGATTTTAATCCGTGCATCGTCACGTAGCCCTTTGTCGATATAATCGATGATGTTATAGTTTCTTAAAAAACTGAGTGCCGGTTTCAATTTGTCTTTCGTGATGCGCTTATGGTCAAGATAACCAATTCTTGTGAGTTCTGAATGAATTTCATTCAAGAAGATTTCCACGTTTTCATCGAGTGTGATCAGATCTTTCTTGCGTTGATAAATGATTCTGATGACCAAAAGCAAGACACTTTCGGTCTTTCTCAAGCGCATGTGGTTGTAAAGATTTTCATTGGCGATGTAGACCACTTCATCTTCGCGTTTGATGTTCAGTTCAAAATCGGATAAGACAAAGAAGGCTTCAAAGACTTCCTTGTAGGCGAGAATGAAGCGGTAATCATTGGTATCTCCAGGTTTTTTCTTGGTGATGTAATTGACTTGGAAAAGTTTGTTGACGATACGGGAAAAAATCGACTTTTCGCCTTCCTTGAGATCGATGTATGCTTCATTGAATTGTTTTGCAGCTTGAGTCTTGTTCATCTTCTCACCTCTTTAATCTTGAAGTTTTGGAAGGTCACGAAATTGTTCTTAACCTCTTCTTTAAGGACTTCGACATCATAATGCATGCCGACAGATTTCGAATACAGGAAGATCAGAATCAGTTTGATGAAATCCTCTTGGGTTTCCAGCAAGACATCGCCTGCCTTGACAGAGGGCTTACCATCCAAGAGATATTTCACATGCTGATCGATATCCTTCTTGCCATAAATATTGTTTTTCAGAAGCGCCTTGATTTTCTCTTGTCGATACTCTTCTGAAATCATATCCGGATCCCAGACCAGCTGTTCAGCAACGGGTTCCTGACGTAAGCGTCTTTGATTGTACAAAGATCCCGTATCCAGATTTCTGGCATGCGTTAAATTGAACATGCTCTGATAATTGATATCTTTTTGAGTCATGATGATCTTGAAAAGCCTATTGAAGATCCCTTCGATATCATCGGACTGATTGGTGAAGAAGAGAATCTTGGATGCTGCAGCACTGATGTATTGCTCATTTTTGCGGTCAATGGCAAGAATCAAGTGTTCGAGTGCGGAGAAACTATCTGTGATGAATCTGAGTCTGTCTTCCACATAGTGGAACGCTTCATTATAATCTTCAATGCGCTTGAGCTTCTGCGCCATGGCCGCTAAGCCTTCCATGGTCTTATCGTTGTTTTGGATTTTTAGAATCGATTCCAAAATCGAACGTTTGTATCTTGGAAGTGAGTCTGTCGTTTTCAAATTATAATACGCAGAATCGAAGAAATTTTGCTTATATTCGATCAACAGTTTTTCCAGTAACTTTTGTAGGTCATTTTTGGATTGTTTCTTGGTGATGTCGTAATAATATCTGTAGATATTGGCTTTCAAGCTTTTCAGTTTACGAATGATGTCATTGGTCTTCTGATAGGCTTGCTCTAAAACGCCGATACCTTCATCGAGTGTGAATGAATTCAAAAGAGAATACACGGTAAAAATCTCACCGGTGTATTCGCTTTGCTTATGATTGCTAATATTTTCAAGTGTGTCAATGATCTGAATGGAATAATCAAATAAGTTTAAGGAAGTCTTGTAATCGCCGAGTTCTTCTTCGCCAAGCCAACCATTTTTTTTAAGGACACTGATGACATGAAGTGCCTTTTGTCTAGAAGTTCGTGCTGGTTCATCTTCTTCAATATCAAGAAATTCTTCAACAGGCTGTTCGTCAAAATAGTCAACAAGCCTTGAAACGATATATTCTCTATCCCCCTGAAAAGCATCTTCAATCGTATCGATTGCATGATAAATGATGAAAATACAGTCGATATATGTCTTTTTGTTAGGGGAGGAAAGCACACTGAAAAAGTTAGGGTTGATGGTGTCAAACAAATGTGCCATTAGATCCTCCTTTATTTTTTTAAAATAAAAAAAATATGATTTTCACATTCATTTTAACATGAAAGCTCATATTTTTTCATTTTTTTAGAATTATTTGTTGCGTAGAATGGTGATTTTGATCTTCTTGCCATTATAGAGCTTATTATTGAGATCTTCAATGCGCTTGATTGCAGCAGGATGAATCTGAAATTCAGTCTCTTTTGGATAGATCATGATATCGCCAATGTTCTTGGGGAACAAGTCTGCATTCTTCTTGAAATAGTCAACAAGCTGTGCAGGACGGATGCCATCTTCCTTGCCTAAATTGATCATCGCCATCTTATACATGGAACCAGACTTGGATGTTTTTGCATCTTTCCCGGCAAATGTAGATTCCTTGATGAACTCTCTTTTCTTGGCTGGCGCTTCGATGGTATCATAGGTTTTTGGCTCTACGACGACTTTTGAGAGTAATGCGGAAATGATTTCTGTATCTGAGAAACCCTCGTCATGCAGTTGACCGATGATGTCGTCATGTGACTTTTCATTGGCAGAAATCAGTTCAACGATATTTTTGTAATTTCTGGATTCTCTTCTTTCTTGAATCGCTTCTGGTGTTGGCATTTCGAGTTCAGTGATTTTCGTTTTGATGAAACGTTCAATCATCTGAAGTTTGCCTTTCATCGAAGGATAGACCAAGGAGACAGATATACCTGATTTTCCAGCACGGCCAGTACGACCGATTC
>DITG01000062.1 GCA_002422045.1 Acholeplasmataceae bacterium UBA6190 | reverse complement strand
GTGATTCCGTTCAGTTCCTTGAATCCAAGGGCGACAGTACCAGTACTGCGGAAGCACCTCAGACACCCTATAAGGAAGAACGTCGATCTTCTGTCGACAATGACGAGTTTTACGAAACCAGTAAACAACTCGCAGCAGAAGAAGACTTACCATTTTAAGGAGGAAACATCATGCAAAACCAAAAACGTGGTGGCGGATTCAAGAAACGCAAGAAAGTCTGCTACTTCACTCAGAATAAGGTTGAAAACATCGATTTCAAAGATGTTGAACTACTCAAGCGTTTCATCACAGATCGCGGCAAGATTTTGCCAAGACGCGTGACTGGAACATCTGCCAAATGGCAGCGTCCGCTTGCAGTTGCAATCAAAAGAGCACGTCACATGGCATTGATTCCGTTCGTTAAGGACTAGTCAAGTAGACCATCAAAGCCCATGCCTAGGTATGGGTTTTTATTTCCCTCTATTCAAGATAAAATCTTTATCTTGTCGTATAGTCGTGATATAATAACTGTAAAGTAGGTGAAGACATGAAGCGTTGGCTCTTTCTTTTCATTGCGCTTTCCATCTTGGCAATCGCTATTTACCTCTATATTCCGTATCTTCAATTTGATTCCGTCCGACAACTATTGAGTTTTATTGCGCTCTTTTTGGGTGTCATTTTGATTTTTGCGGCGATTTATCTTGTCTTTAACCAATCCAACAATCAAAAAGTCAAGACATTACAAAATCGGTTGTCCATGTGGACGAAGTTATCCTATCACGTCAATCAG
Organism: Acholeplasmataceae bacterium UBA6190; assembly: GCA_002422045.1. Classification (GTDB taxonomy): domain Bacteria; phylum Bacillota_I; class Bacilli_A; order Acholeplasmatales; family Acholeplasmataceae; genus Peloplasma. The sequence continues at coordinate 18,565 of DITG01000062.1, read as the reverse complement.
GTCGGCGATGAAGTGTTCAATGAATTACCTATTGGTATCATCGCATTAGATGAAGATTATGAAATCAAATGGGCTAACCCTCATGCGAAAACCATTTTTGATCCAAAAATCACAGGAAAGAACTTAAAAGATATCCATCCGCAGCTCCATCTGGCTGCCATGAACAACAAGATCCAATTCACCATTCAAATCAAAAACGATACGTATGATGTGACTTATCGTTCGGAGTTCAAGTTTTTCTATCTCTTCAATGTCACAGAACGTGAAATTGTCAAGCAACGTTATCAAGATCATATCCCTGCTTTAGGCATCATTTATCTGGATAACTTAGACGAAGCACTCGCTTCGATGGATGTTTCATTGCAATCATCCTTGAAAGGTGAATATCTGGCAGCCATCGCAGACTGGGCGAACAAGTATGATGGTTTCCTGAAACCTTATGGCGATGAACGTCTGATGACCGTCTTATACCGGAAACAACTGAGTAAAATGATTGCTGACAAATTCGATATCCTAGATAAAATCAGACAGATCTCGACTCAAAATCAGGTCAGAGTTTCCATATCCATGGGGGTTGCTTCCTGGGATGTCGATTATGAAGAATTGGGTATCTATGCACAAAACGCGGTTGAACTCGCTGAAAAGCGTGGGGGAGACCAGGTGGTCGTGAATATCCAAGATCAGAAAATCATCTATTTTGGCGCAAAAAACAACGCTGCAGCCAAGAGTTCCAGAGTTGGTGTCAGAATCAATGCACAGACCATCAGAGATTTCATTGACAAGTCTTCCAATGTCTTTGTCATGGGACACAATCAGTCTGACATGGATGCGTTTGGTTCGATGATTGCGGTCTATCATATGGCCAAAGCTTCAAAAAAACAAGCATTCATGGTCATTGATGAACAAAAATTCGATCAGACCGTCAATAAGGTCTTAGGCATCTTCAAATCGGATATGCCACAGTTTTTTGATAACGCAATCACTTCCGAAAATGCATTGAAAACCATGACAGACGATAGCTTGCTCATCGTTGTCGATAGTCAGTCGCCGAAGATTGTCATGGTACCTGAACTGCTCGAAAAATCTAAAAAACTCATTGTCATTGACCATCACAGAGTCGGTGAAGATTCCTTTGATGCGATGTTCTCATTCATTGAACCCTATGCGTCATCGACCATTGAGCTCGTGATGGAACTCTTATCATTTTACAATATCGAAGAAGAAATCAAGATTTCAACTTTGGAAGCGACAGCCATGTATGGCGGACTTGTGGTCGATACGAACAATTTCAGTTATCGCACAGGTTCAAGAACATTTGAAGTCGCATCCAAATTGAAAGACCTTGGTGCGGATATCACAGAAGTGAAATTATGGTTAAGACGAGACCTCATGCGTACGCTAGAGATTAATAATCTCTTGAGCCAAGTCGAAATATTCTTGGACCGGTTCGCATTCGTCGTGACATCAGATGTCTATGATGACAGAATCTTGCTCGCACAAGTCGCAGAGGCACTGCTTCAGATCAACGGTATCGATGCGTCATTCATGATCTCAAGAATGGGCACCAACAAGGTTGGTATCTCAGCAAGAAGTTATAACGCAATCAACGTACAAATCCTCATGGAAGCCTTTGGAGGTGGCGGTCACCTGAACAGTGCCGCAGCCCAAATTGACAATCAGTCCGTGAGTGAAGTCTACGAACAACTCAAAACATACATTGAACTCGAATACGGCGGAGGAGGAGAACTCGTGAAAATCATATTGATGGAAGACGTGAAAGGCAAAGGCAAGAAGGATGACGTGATTGAAGTCGCATCAGGATTCGGCCAATTTTTAGTCACACAGAAAAAAGCAATGCTTGCTACCGATGAGAATCTAAAAGCACTCAATCAGGCTAAGGAAGAAGCGTTCTTGGCGCAGCAAAGACATATCGATTTGATGAAGAAACTCAAATCAGAAATCGATAACAAGAAAGTCACATTAGGTATCCAGATTGGTCAGGATGGCAAACTGTTTGGCAGTGTAACGACCAAACAGATCGTTGAAGCGTTCGAATCAGCGCATCATATCTTGATTGACAAGAAAAAAGTGGAATTGTCTTCAGACATCAATTCCGTTGGTATCTATACCGCGACAGTCCAATTGCATAAGGAAATCAAGGCACAATTCGAAGTTCATATCGTTGAAAAGTAGGTTTCACATCCCATGGCCAAGAGCTTACCGCATCACCATGAAGCCGAACAATCCGTTTTAGGGACCATCTTTTTAGATCCCAAACAGATTGCCGGAGTCATCGATCAACTGAATAATGAAGATTTCTTCGATCAAAGTCATATCCTGATTTATCAGGCGATGAAAGATCTCTACAACGAACAACTTCAAATTGACTATGCATCGGTTGCTTCCAGATTGGAAAGAACACAGGATCTCCAGAAAGCTGGAGGTTCTAAGTATCTTTACCAACTCTCTGAAGCAGTGCCTTCGGTCAAGCATCTTGAGACCTACATATCACTCGTCAGAGATGGGTCTTTAAAGCGTCAGGTCATTAAGCTGGCTGGCGATATCTTAGAACGTGGTTATCAAGGTGAAGATGATTCTGGCGATTACATGACGTACGCCGAAGAGTCTATTTTCGCACTTGCACAAAAAAGAAAAACATCAGAGTTCGCAGAACTTTCCGATGTCATGCGTGACGTTAAAGAAAAAACAGAAAAGAACAGAGACAAAAAAGGCGGTATCACAGGCCTTAGAACCGGTTTTTCCAATATGGACGAACTGACTGCCGGTCTTCAACCGGAAGAACTCATCATCCTTGCTGCACGTCCTTCCATGGGTAAATCAGCGTTTGCGATGAATCTTGCCATCAATGTTGCCAAGCGTAATAGAGACGGTCTTGCTGGCGTTGCGATCTTCTCACTTGAAATGAGCAACGAACAGCTTGCTGCGCGTATGCTATCATCTGAATCCAATATTGAAAACAATAAGATCAAGACAGGACATCTGACATCCAAAGAGTGGCAATACCTAGAAGGTGGCATGCAGTCCTTATCCAGATTAAAGATTGTTTTCGATGATTCATCTGCCGTATCGGTTGCCGATATCCGTGCAAAATGCAGAAAACTTGCTCAAGAAGGCAGACTCGATTTTGTTGTCATTGACTATCTGCAACTCATCAAAGGTGATGACCGTTCTGGAAACAGACAAGAAGAAGTCGCCAAGATTTCAAGCAGTTTGAAACAGATGGCTAGAGAATTGAAAGTTCCTATTCTCGCACTGTCTCAGTTATCTCGTGACGTTGAAAAAAGAGAAGACAAGCGTCCGGTGCTCGCTGACTTAAGAGAATCCGGATCGATTGAGCAGGATGCTGACATTGTCATGTTCTTATTCAGACAAGATTATTATGAACGTAAAGGCGAGAATAAGACCAATGAAGTTGAACTCTCAATTGCGAAGAACAGACAAGGGATGGCAGGGATCACACTGAGATACCGATTCGATACCGAATTCTCAAGATTCACTGCACAAACAGACCGAGAAGAAGACAATTTCAACAGAGATTAAACATCCTAAGCATACAAGATCACAAAACCCTGGTTTCCATTGGAATCAGGGTTTTTCCTCATTGATATCATCAATGAGGATATCATCACATAATTCACAATGATGATTGTCAAATCATGTGATTTATTTTATAATAGAATTAAAAAAAAGGGGGAATTACAATGAGAGAAGCAGCAACCGTTATTATTGTTCTTTTAATATTATTCATTTTGTTATTCGTCATGTCGTATGTCAAAATCCGTCCTGACAAAGCAGTCATCATCACCGGACCCAGAGGATCCAGAATCGTCACAGGCAAAGCAACCATCCGTATTCCATTCATTCAACGTATTGACTATTTGCCACTTGACTTGATTCAAGTCGATATTCGTACCTCTTCTGCCGTACCGACCAATGAATTCATTAACATTTTCGTCGACGGGGTTGCAAACATCAAGATTCAATCAGATGAAGCATCCATTCGTTTGGCTGGCGAAATCTTTCTGACACGGTCTTTAGAAGATGTTAAGCAAATCGCCAAAGAAGTATTAGAAGGTAACATGCGTGAAATCATCGGTCAGATGAAGTTGCGTGAACTCGTTCAAAATCGTGACAAATTTGCTGAGCAGGTCAAATTATCCGCATTGGCAGATATGAAGAAGATGGGTCTTGACATCGTCAACATTACCATTCAAAATTTTGCGGACAAAAATGGCGTCATTGATGATCTTGGGGTAGATAATATCGCTCAAATCCGTAAGGATGCTTCGATTGCACGCGCAAATTCAGAAAAAGAAGTTGAAATCGCGACATCGAAAGCGAAAGAACTTGCCAATGATGCAAGAATCAAGGCTGAACTCGAGATTGAATTGCAAAACAATTCACTGGCACTCAGACAAGCCGAATTGAAACAGAAAGCGGATATCGCCAAAGCGACTGCGGATGCATCTTATGAAATTCAGTATGCGAATGAAGCGAAAACCATCAACATCTCTAAGCAGAATGCAGAAATTGCACGTCGAGACAAAGAAATCGAACTGCGCTCCAAAGAAGTAGAAGTCGAAGAAAAGACACTTGAAGCACGGATCAAGAAAACAGCTGAAGCTGAGCGTTATGCGAGAGAACAAAAAGCAGATGCTGAACTTTATGTGAGAACCAAGGAAGCTGAAGCGAAGCTCCAAGAAGAAGAAAAAGCTGCAAAAGCGTTGAAACTTCAGGCTGAAGCGGAAAAATACGCTCAGGAACAAAGAGCAATCGGTATTCAAGCCGTAGGTCTTGCAGAAGCTGAAGCGATTGAAAAGAAAGCAGAAGCGATGAAGCGGATGGAATCTGCTGCCGTATTGGAACTCGTCTTGAAATCCGAAGTACTTCCCAATATTGTCAGAGCAGCAGCAGAACCACTCACACAAGTGGATAAGATTGTCATGTATGGCGATGGCAACAATACCAAGCTGATGGGCGACATTGTCAACTCATCAACCAAGGTCCTAGAATCCATCAAAGAAGCAACAGGACTCGATCTTGCTAGCCTTCTTGCAGGATTTGCTACTGGCAAGTTGACCTCCAAAGAAGAACCTAAGGAATAAATCAAGCCATGTTTATTGACACACTACGTAAGTCGTGACCAATCAAATTTATTGAGAATTCTATCATTTCATTAACAACATAAACATGAGCACCGATGGACACCGTCGGTGCTCATCTTTTATTCCATGTTTATTTCAAGAAAAAAACCCATAGTCTCGTACTATAGGTTTTTGATCAAAGTCTTTTCTACGCTCTTGATTGTGATTTCTGATAGATTAATCGGAAATCTTCAAAGACAACCAACATATCATCACTGAATTCATAACCGAGTTCCTGGCCTTCCGCCTTGAAAAACTTCATATGGCCTTTTTGCCAAGATTCAAGATTTTCATCTTCGCCTTCTCGCTTTACGATGTCGAACGTCAAGTCTTTGAATGGCATAATGGTTACTTGTGTAGTCTCTACTACTCCGTGTGGATGACCGAAAAAATCAGTTATGATGTTTAATTCACCAACTTTTGGCAATGGACTTTTTTCAGTGATAAACGCTTGATAGCTACTGGCAGTTGCTTGCTTTTGACCGATTAAAACCAATCTCAATAACTCATTAGCCCAGTATTCTGTCCGTTCGAAATGGTATGCGTCGCAATAAGTGACATTTGAATCCCTTTGTGTATCACGTAAGAAGTCATGCCAAAAGACTGCAATCTGATTCATTGACTCACATCTTTCTTGTGATTTTGATCGTATTTTTTACTTTAGAGTGAATGAAAGCATCCAAATATGCTTTTCAAAACTTGCAATCGAAGTAATCAGCAAATCAGCAGTTGCTTCATCGCCAAATTCTTGTGCAATTTTTAATACTTCCTTGAACTCAACATCAAGAACCTTGAAATCATCCAAGACATGCTTGATCATTTCTTCAGCCTTTTCAGTGCCTGTCGCTTCCTTTAACGATGTGATGGCAAGATAGCCCTTGAGATTAGAAATAGGATTTCCACCGATCATCAAGAGTCTTTCAGCAACAGCGTCATAAAGCTCATTAATTTCATCATAAAATTGTTCAAATTTGGCATGCAGCGGATAGAAGTTCGGACCGGATACATACCAGTGGAAATGGTGCAATTTAGTGAAGAGCACACTCAAATTTGCTACTTGCTTGTTTAAGCCGTGATAAAGTTTTTCCATGTGTATAGCGTTTCCTTTCTTTTTTATGTCTATCTTCATTATAACACATCTTGATTCTTTATCATTAGGAAACGGCCTGTAGTTCAAACGATTGGATTGTCGATTATGATGGAAAAAGTATCTAAAATATGGTAATATAGTTCAGGTGATCATATGTTTGAACGACTAGAAATTATGGAACAACAATATCAGGACATGCAAGACAAATTGTCCGCAGGCACGCTTGACGTGAAAGAAATGACGAAGCTCATGAAGGAGTCTGCGGCACTTTTTGACATTGTCATGGCTTATCGTGCTTATAAAGAAAAACAAAGCGAATATCAGGATCTAGAATCCATGCTTGAAATGGAAACAGATCATGACATGATTGAGATGACAAAAATGGAATTGTCAGCGATTGAATCTTTCCTTGAGAAAACAGAACAGCAAATGAAGATCATGTTGCTGCCGAAAGATCCCAATGATGAGAAAAACGTCATCATCGAAATCAAAGGTGCGGCAGGTGGCGATGAAGGCAATATCTTTGCCGGAGATCTCTTTCGCATGTATTCCAGATTTGCTGAAACCAAACACTGGAAAATCGAAATCCTGGCAGCAACCGAAGGTGCCATGGGAGGGTACACGTCGATTGAATTTTTAGTATCGGGTAAACTCGTGTATTCCTTGATGAAGTATGAATCTGGTGTACACCGTGTCCAACGTGTCCCAGAAACCGAGTCGATGGGCCGCGTCCATACATCAACAGCAACTGTCCTCGTTCTCCCGGAAGCCGAAGAACTCGAAGTCGATGTCAAATGGGACGATATCAGAGTCGATACGTTCAACTCATCGGGTCCAGGCGGACAATCGGTCAATACGACCAAATCTGCCGTCAGACTGACACACGTTCCAACCGGTATGGTGGTCGACTGTCAGGTCGGGAAAAGCCAGCACGAAAACAAGGCATCCGCTTATCGACTGTTGAAGGCGAGAATTTATGATAATATCTTGAACGAACGTCTGGCCAAAGAAGGCGAAGAACGTAAAGCTTTGGTTGGCAGAGGTGATCGAAGCGAGAAGATCAGAACATACAATTACCCTCAAAATCGCGTTTCCGATCACCGCATCGGACTCACACTCCAACGCCTCGATGTCATCATGGAAGGCAGATTGGAACTCATTTTGGAACCTTTGCTTGATGAATTTCAAAAGCGTCAACTGCTTGGAGAAACCAAGTGACCTACGAACAATTGCTCAAATTGGCTTACGTGAAAACAAGAGCCAAAAACAAAGAGGATGAAGCAGCAAAATTGCTGTTGATGGAGTTATCAGGTCAGGACCCACACGCGTTCTTTTTGAATCTAAGATCAGAAGTTCCCAAAGATTTCATTGATTTTTTCAACGAAAAACTCATGCTTTATGTCGATCAAAACATCCCTGTTCAACACATCATCGGACACGCTTATTTTTATGGATACAAATTCATCGTGAACCAAGATGTCCTCATCCCAAGAAGTGAGACTGAACAGTTGGTCGAACACGTGCTTTACCATTATGATACCTATTTCGAACATCAAAAAGTAAGAGTTCTTGATCTAGGAACAGGCTCAGGATGTATCGGATTGACATTAGCTTTGGAAGAAAAAAACATGGATGTCACCATTTCTGATATCAGCGAAAAAGCACTTGAAGTTGCCTCAAGAAATTTAAATGCACTTGGCGCTAACGCACATCTTGTACTCTCTGATCTTTTCCAACATATCGAAGGAACCTTTGATATCATTGTCTCAAATCCTCCCTACATTCCAGATGCTGAAGTCGTTTCTGACATCGTTGAAAAAGAGCCGAGTGTGGCTTTGTATGGCGGTTCACTCGGTGTTGACTTCTATGATCAGATTTTGAAATACTCAACATCTTATCTGAATCCAAGAGGACTGATTGCCTTTGAACATGGATACCAGCAAAAAGAGGTCATTCACAGTTTTGCAGTCAAACATTACCCATTTGCTAACATCATTCAGCAAAAAGATTTATCCGGCAAAGATCGCTTCACGTTCATCGGAACCCTGGACGTTTTGAAATAGTTCACTGGATCTCATCACGAAAAATGAACTACCACGACACTTCAAAGGTCGTGGTTTTTGTTTGAATTCAGGGATTAACCAAAAGAAACACTTCGTAGGGACTCATCGTGTTTGTCACTCTCTGCTCATGTTTCTTCACGAAGTGATTGAAAATGTTGCATTCTTGTTTCATTTCATAAGAAATGGTATATAATAGACAAGGTTAGAAAGAAGGACAATTATGGAAATTAGAAATATCGCCATCATCGCACACGTCGATCACGGCAAAACGACTTTGGTCAATCAGTTACTCAAGCAAAGCGAACGATTTGATGCACACTTACAACTTCAAGAACGCGCCATGGATTCCAACGATATTGAAAGAGAACGTGGGATTACCATTCTAGCGAAAAATACAGCGATTATCTACAAGGACTACCGCATCAATATTCTTGATACCCCAGGACATGCCGATTTTGGTGGTGAGGTCGAACGTATCATGTACATGGTGGATGGTGTCCTCCTTTTGGTCGATGCTTATGAAGGTGTCATGCCGCAAACACGGTTTGTCCTGAAGAAAGCACTAGAAGCGAAATTGTTGCCGATTGTTGTCGTCAACAAAATCGACCGCAAATTCGCAGACATTCAACGTACAGTCAATGAAGTTTATGACTTGTTCATCGACTTAGGCGCTGACGAACACCAACTCGATTTCCCAGTGCTTTATGCATCGGGTCTTCAAGGTCTTGCCAATTATGTGCCTTCACTCGATCACTCAATTAAAATGGATCCTATTTTGGATACCATCATCCGTTCCATTCCACAACCCAATCAAAATCAAGCGGACCATCTGCAATTCCAGCCTGCCTTAATCGATTATAACGATTATGTCGGACGTATGGGCATCGGCAAAATCTACAAAGGCACCATGAGAACCAACGATACGGTCTCGTGTATCCGTCTAGATGGCAGAATTCAACAATTCAGAGTCCAAAAGATCTTGCAAAGCATGGGCATGGAAAAAATAGAAGTTGCAGAAGCATATGCAGGAGACATCGTCTCTGTTGCAGGGCTACCTGACATTCATGTCGGTGAAACCATCACAGAAGTTGGCTATGAAGACGCACTGCCACATCTTCACATTGATGAACCTACCGTACAAATGACGTTTTTAACCAATAATTCTCCTTTTGCAGGCAAAGAAGGCAAGCATGTCACCGCATCAAAAATCGATGACAGACTGTTTCGTGAGACTCAAAAAGACGTATCACTCCGTGTCGAACGTATCCAGACTTCCGAAGCATGGACGGTTTCTGGCAGAGGAGAACTTCACTTAGGAATCCTCGTTGAAAACATGCGTCGAGAAGGCTTTGAGTTCCAAGTCTCTAGACCCCGTGTCATCGTCAAGATGGTGGATGGCGTTAAACATGAACCTTATGAAGATGTTCAAATTGACTGTCCTTCTGAATACATGGGGACCATCATTGAAATGCTCGGCGACCGTAAAGGCGATCTGGTTTCGATGAATCAGCAAAGAGATTATTCACGCATTCATTACATCATGCCATCCAGAGGTTTAATTGGCTTCATGACGCAATTCATGACAGCAACCAAGGGATATGGTATCCTCTCTCATATTTTCTTAGATTATCGTCCGATGGTGTATGAAGCCGTGGGTAACCGAAGAACTGGCGCACTCATTTCCATGAACCAATCGATGACGACAGCATACGCCATTGGCAGACTTGAAGATCGTGGCACGATGTTTTTGGAACCCCGTGTCGCTGTCTATGAAGGCATGATTGTCGGTGAATCCAATAAAGATACCGATCTTGTCGTCAATGTCACCATGGAAAAACAACTGACCAATATGAGATCCGCATCGAAGGACACAACTGTGGTCTTAAAGAAAGCCAGAGCGATGAATTTGGAAGCTTGTCTTGCGTTCATCAATGATGATGAACTCATTGAAATCACTCCAGAATCCATCAGACTGAGAAAAGCAGTGCTCAAAGCCAACGAAAGAAAAAGAGCCTATTATAACGAAACCCAAGAATAAGGATGAATTTCATCCTTTTTTTACTGGCTGAGCATACTGATTTCCTTTGAAAAACATGATTTTATGTTATAATATAATAGGTTTATGAAAAGGAGGGAAACGATGAAAATAGTGATTGGAAGCGATCATGGCGGGTATGAACTCAAAGAACATATCAAACGATTCTTAACAGATGAACATATTTCATATGATGACATGGGCACACATTCAAAAGATTCTGTCGACTATCCGGATTTCGGGAAAAAAGTCGGTCATGCTGTGAATTCTGGTGCATATGATTTTGGTATCGTCATCTGCGGTACCGGCATCGGCATATCGATTGCTGCGAATAAAGTCAAAGGTATCCGAGCAGCACTTGTCTATGATGAAACCACAGCAAGACTTGCAAGAGAACACAATAACGCCAATATCATCGCCCTTGGGGGTCGTACGACAACCCCAGAAAAGGCTATTTCCATCATCAGCACCTTCATGAACTCGACGTTTGAGCCAAGGCATCAAGCGAGAATTGATAAAATAAAAACCATAGAGGGGAACGAGTAGAAATGAGCAAAGTCGTGATTCTGAATCACCCTCTGATCAACCACAAGATGACCAAGATCAGAGACAAAAGAACCGGAACCAAAGAGTTTAGGGAGAGCGTATCCGAAGTTGGAGGTCTGATCACTTATGAAATCACCCGTGATTTCACGACCAAACCGAAAATCATCGAAACGCCAATCTGTGAAACCACATGTTACGAACTTGAAAAACAGGTCGTGATCATACCCATCCTCAGAGCAGGTCTAGGTATGGTTGATGGGATTCATAACATCATTCCTTCAGCAAAAATCGGACACATCGGTCTTTATCGTGATGAGGAAACACTACAACCTCATGTCTATTATTCTAAATTTCCCAAGGAGATTGTCGGTGGCGTTGTCTTGGTTGTCGATCCTATGCTTGCAAGCGGCGGATCTGCATCAAAGGCTGTCGAGATCTTAAAAAGCCATGGGGCAACCGATATCCGTTACGTCGGTCTCGTGGGATGCCCTGAAGGCGTCTCAAGACTCCAAAAAGACCATCCTGATGTGAGTATTTATCTTGCAGCGATGGATAGTCACTTAAACGAAGTCGGATACATCGTACCTGGTCTTGGAGACTGCGGGGACAGATTATTTGGAACGAAATAGTTTTGTAAAAGCCAAGCGCCTGTTCATGAATTACATGAAGGTCATGCAATTCATCGTCACCGCTGCAGGCTTAGCCTTATTTGGATATTTCATCGGCAAGAGAATCGATGCCGAAGGTAATCTCTACATCATCTTAACGGGTGTTGGACTTGGAGTCGGTGTTTTTGTAGGGTTTTACACATTGATTCAAATGATTAGAATCGAGGAAAGACATGAGAGAAGTATACGTCATTAGCATCATTGCACTCATCTATTCAATACTTTTAGCTCTGATTGCGCTGATCTTTTTTGATGCATATGTGCTGTGGGCGATTTTAGGATCGGCTGTCGCATTNNCCATGATTCAAGTCACAAAAAAGAACAATTTTAATGCACAACGTCTGGTCGCTCATCTCGTCCAGCGTTATGTTTTCTATCTGATCATCATTGCCTATGTATATCTCCAAACCAGAGATTTAGGCAGACTTCATATGATCTATTCGTATATATTCATGTTGCTCGGTATTTTCTCTATCAAAATCGGCGTATTTGTTTATCATATGCCTTTCATCAAGAAACCCAAAGACAGTGAGGTGACTCCGGATGCTCCAACAGATACTCAATCAGATTCTAAATGATGTTCAGCAACCCTTTTTCCTGACCTCGCTCGGATTGATGTCTTTCATTGCGATCGGCTCAATCATCATCGGCAAGAAAATCGAAAAGATGGATGTCAGACAAAAACCGAACCGGTTCATGACGGTTGTCATCCTGGGTATCGGTGGATTCAACGGCTTTGTCAAATCCTATGTGGGCAAACACTGGAAATATGTCATGCCCTTCGTACTCACCATGGCACTTTATGTCTTCATCTCCAATATTTCAGGTCTTGTTGCACTCGATTCACCGACCAAATATACAGCCATCACATTTTCCATGTCACTGATCGCATTCTTTGTGGTTCAATCGACTGGCATTGTCAGTCAAGGATGGCGTCATTTCCTCGGTATCTTCAAACCGCTTGCGCCGATGGCACCCTTGAATATCGTAGGAGATGTCGTCCCGATCATCTCCATGGCACTGCGTCTGTTTGGTAATATTTCCTCTGGTGCATTGCTACTCACCCTGATTTACAAACTGACTGGTTGGTTATCACCCCTGGTCACCCCTGCCTTCCATCTGATTTTTGATATCGGATTTGGAATGATTCAAACGCTCGTTATTGTCTTGCTCACCATCATATTCGCGTCCATGAAAGTGGATGAAGCGGATTTTGAGAATATAAACTAAAGGAGAACTCATATGTTGAATGTCTTAACACAGATTTTGCCAAACATCTTTGCAGCTGTTGCTGAGTACAACGAATTTTTCGCTGCAGGTCTAGGTTACATTGGCGCAGGTATCGCGGTATTCACAGGATTTGGTACAGGTATTGGACAAGGTATGGCTGCAGCTAAGGCCGTTGAAGCTGTTTCTCGTCAACCAGAAGCATCCGGCAAGATTACTGTCACCATGCTGATTGGTCAAGCAGTAGCTGAAACAACTGGTATTTATGGTTTGATCATTGCGTTCATTTTGACTGCAAAATAAAACAAAGGGACTGATTCTACGTGGACTTAAGTCAAATCTTTGACGAGGTGGTTCAGGGGATTGAAGATGGGCTCTATTCCATCATCAATCATCCGTCACTCGTGCTTTTAAACATTCTTGCTTTCATCGTACTGATGTTCTTTGTTAAAAAATTCTTGTGGGAAAAAGTGACCAAATTCATCGATCTTCGTCAACAGGCGTTGATGGAAGCGATGGAAACCGCGGATCAAGAACGCGCAAGAGCTCAAGAACTTCAAGCCAAGTCTTCCAAAGACTATGAACAGATGAAGGAAGAAACCAGACAACTGAAAGAAAAACTCACTCAAGACGCTTACCGCCAGCAGGAAGAACTCATTTTATCTGCCAAAAAGGAAGCACAGCGTCGCCTGGAACAAACCGAACTGGATATCCAGTTTGAAATTGCTCAGGCCAATGAGGAGATCAAGCAATCGATCAAAGAGATCGCTTTTCTTGCTGCTGAGAAAATCGTCAAACGCGAGATTGATGAAAGTGTCCACCAGGACATCATTGATTCAATTTTAGAGGAGAATGGTCAGTCATGAGCATTTCGAATGTTGCCAAAGCACTCTTCGAACTCTCTTTAGAAGCCGGAAAAATCGATGTCATCACCTATCACTTTGATGATTTGAAACTCATCTTAGAAACGCATCCAGCGTGGATGAACGTGATGGATACACCGATGATTGCTTTAGATGAGAAGTTCAAGATGATTGACGCACTGGATTATGATGCGTCATTTTTGGCATTCTTGAAGATGCTTGCAGAAAAAAGCAGAATGTATGAACTGATTGAGATTCACGATGAATGGACAAAATTATCAAGAATCCATCAAAAGATTGCACATCTTCACATCTATTCTGCGAAACCTATTTCCAAACATCTTGAAGAAACTTTGAAAAAAATCATTGCCCCCAGATTTCCAGGTCGTACGATTTCGCTACACATTTCAGTCGATGAAAGTTTACTCGGTGGTCTCAAGATCGTCTATCAGGGACAATCTCTGGATCGTTCAATTGCCCGCGAAATCCAAGAATTATATACAATCATATAAGGTGGTGTAGACATTGTCAAAAATTAAAGTCCAGGAAATGACTCAGGTCATCAAGAAACAGATTCAGTCATTCGAACAGGACGTCAAACTCGAAAATATCGGTAAAGTCTTAAGCGTGGGCGATGGGATTGCCATCGTTTACGGTCTGCAACAAGCCATGATGGGTGAACTTTTAGAGTTCCCAAATCAAGTCAAAGGCTTGGTTTTCAACTTGGAAGAACACAGTGTTGGTGTCATTCTGCTTGGGGAATCAGACAAAATCAAAGAAGGCGACTTAGTCAAGACCACCAAACGCATTTTTGAAGTGCCTGTTGGAGAAGAACTCTTAGGCAGAGTCGTCAATCCGCTTGGACAACCACTGGATGCCGGTGGATCGATTGATGCCAAGCATTTTTTACCTGTTGAACGCAAAGCTCAAGGGGTCATGCAAAGAGGTTCGATCAACAGTTCAATGGAAACTGGTATCAAAGTCATCGATGCATTGGTTCCGATTGGCAGAGGCCAAAGAGAACTCATCATCGGAGACAGACAAACCGGTAAGACAACGCTTGCTGTCGATACCATTTTGAATCAGAAAGGCAAGAATACAATCTGTATCTATGTTGCCATCGGTCAAAAGGAATCCACGGTAGCAACCCTCGTTCAACTCTTTAAAGCACATCAGGCGATGGAGTACACCATTGTTGTTTCCGCAGGAGCTTCCAAGGAAGGCACACTCCTGTATCTTGCGCCATTTGCAGGTGTCACCATGGGTGAATACTTCATGGAACAAGGCAAAGATGTGTTGATTATCTACGATGATCTCTCGAAACATGCCGTGGCATATCGTGAACTCTCACTGTTACTCCGTAGACCACCGGGAAGAGAAGCCTATCCAGGCGACGTCTTTTACCTGCATTCGAGATTACTTGAACGTTCCGCACGTTTGAATGACAAATTGGGTGGCGGGTCCATCACAGCACTTCCGATCATTGAAACCAAAGCAGGCGATATTTCAGCCTATATCTCCACAAACGTCATTTCCATCACTGATGGACAAATCTTCTTGGAAGCCGAATTATTCTATTCCGGCATCCGTCCTGCGATCAACGCAGGTTTATCCGTTTCCCGTGTCGGCGGTGCCGCACAGTGGAAAGGTATGAAGAAGGTAGCAGGCACACTACGTGTGAACCTGGCAAGCTATCGTGAACTCGAAGCGTTCGCTCAGTTTGGTTCTGATTTGGATACCAGTGCGAAAAAGAGATTGGAACGTGGCCGTAAGACTGTTGAATTGTTGAAGCAGGATGTGCATGAACTCGTTCAAATGCCCACACAGATTGTCACTGTCTTCGCGTTATCCGAAGGTTTGATGGATGATGTGCCCGTTGACAGAGTCAAGGCACTTGAGTATGAAATCGCTCAGGCACTCATCATGACAGATACAGGTCAGAAGATTCACAAGCATTTGCAAGATACCAAGACACTCCCAGACACTCAAGCACTCAAGGAATTCATCACGGGTCTTAAGAGGTTGATCTGATGGGATTAAAAGAGATCAAAATTAGAATGCAGGCAATCAAGAAGACTGCCTCCATCACACAAGCCATGCATAATATTGCATTATCTAAGATTAAACGGTCTCAAGAACTGCTTTCAAACACTCAGTCATTTGTCAATAAGCTTGAAGATATCTTGAAGTATGCGAGCAGAAACCTGGAAGAACCGAATCGAATCGTCATGAAAACCGAAAGCAACAAGAAACTCTTCATCTTGGTGACCTCTGACAGAGGACTCGCGGGCAGCTATCACAATCAGCTGTTCAAAGCATTTCTCGATGAGATCAAGGATTTAAAGCCCAATGAATACAGAATCTTTGTCTTAGGTAAAAAAGGTTTCTATTTCGCACAGAAACGCAATCTGCCCATGATCAATGCAGAAGTTATCTTTAACCGAGATGATCTTTCCACCACATATTTCAGACATTATGCAAAGATCATCAAAGATGCATTCATGGAAGCCATGATTGATGAAGTCATCCTGTTCCACAATCATTTCGTCAACACAGGCACACAGATCGTCAAAAAGGAAACCGTGCTTCCGCTTGTTTTTGAAACAGAAACCAAATACAGTGAACCTTATATCTATGATACGAAACCAGAAATTGTCTTGGATCAGGTCACGAATATTTACATTGAATCATCCATCTTCAAGGCGCTTGCCGATGCGAAATTATCTGAACACGCATCGCGCATGATTGCCATGAAGAATGCTACAGATAACGCCAATGAGATTGTCGAAAGACTTCATCTCATGTATCACCGTGCAAGACAGCAGGAAATTACAAGTGAAATCATTGATGTTATCAATGGTTCCAATGTCTAAGGAAGGAGAACACAATGCAAGGTAAAATCACACAAATCATCGGACCCGTCGTAGACTGTTCATTCGAAGGGACGCTACCAGCCATTTATGATGCGCTCAAGGTTCAGCTTACCGATGGTAAAACCATCACACTTGAGGTTGCACTCCATCTCGGCGACCATGTTGTACGCACCATCGCTTTGGAACCCACAGAAGGATTGAAAAGAGATCTTGAAGTCATTGCAACCGGAAGTTCTTTGCAAGTCCCGGTCGGAAAAGACGTATTGGGCAGAATCTTTAATGTTCTCGGTGAACCGATCGATGAAGGAAAACCATTGACAGATGCACCAAGAATGAGCATCCACCGTCAATCTCCACCATTCCATGAACTTTCTTCGGAAGTCGAACTTCTGGAAACCGGAATCAAAGTCATCGATTTGCTCGCACCCTACATCAAGGGTGGTAAAATCGGACTCTTCGGTGGTGCCGGCGTTGGTAAAACCGTCTTGATTCAGGAACTGATTCATAACATCGCCCAGGAACGGGAAGGTATCTCCGTCTTTGCCGGTGTTGGTGAAAGAACCAGAGAAGGTTATGAACTCTATCAGGAAATGCAAGCCTCAGGCGTTTTAGACAAGACAGCGCTTGTTTTTGGTCAGATGAATGAATCTCCAGGTGCCAGAATGAGAGTCGCACTCACCGGACTCACGATGGCTGAATATTTCAGAGATACACAAAAACAAGACGTTCTGTTGTTCATCGATAACATTTTCCGCTTCATTCAAGCGGGTAGTGAAGTGTCTGCACTCTTGGGCAGAATGCCGTCAGCCGTCGGTTATCAGCCAACCTTGGCAACCGAAATGGGCAGACTTCAAGAAAGAATCACCTCCACCAAACACGGATCGATCACATCCATCCAAGCGATTTACGTCCCAGCCGATGACTATACGGACCCTGCACCAGCAACCGTATTCTCCCATTTGGATGCGACGACAAACTTGTCCAGAAAACTCACGGAAATCGGTATTTATCCTGCGGTAGACCCGCTTGCATCGACCTCTAGAGCACTTGCCCCTCACATCGTGGGCAAAGAGCACTATGATACAGCAAGAACCGTACAGAAGATGATTCAGCGGTATCACGAACTCTTGGATATCATTGCGATTCTCGGTATGGATGAACTCACAGATGAAGACAAGCAACTGGTTCACAGAGCTAGACGTCTTCAAGTGTTCCTATCACAGAATACTCACGTTGCCGAACAGTTCACAGGGGTTCCAGGATCCTTTGTGCCACTGAAGGAAACGATTCGCGGATTCAAGGAAATCATCGAAGGGAAACACGATCATCTGCCAGAAGAAGCGTTTTTGATGGTCGGTACAATCGATGATGCCATCAAGAAAGCAGCAACCTTATGATCTTCAAAGTCTTGACCCAACAGGGCAAATCGTATTCCGACGAGATTGATTTTGCCATCATCAAAAATGAAGATGGCGAACTTGGTATCTTGAATGACCATATTCCCATCATTCTCCAAATTCGTGAAGGCTACTTGAAACTCGTCAGGGAAAAGGCAGAAAATTATCTGGTGGTCGAACAAGGTGTGATTGAGTTCAAGGACAATGTACTGTCAATCTTGGCTCTGGAAGCCCAGATGGGTGCAACCCTTGATAAGGCAAGACATGCTTTTGACAACATGAAGAAAGAAAAACTGGAACTGACCAAGCGTGAAAACATTGATTTTTTCAAGACCGAAAAGGAATTGAAAGAAAACATCATGAAAAGCAAGGCAGGTTCATTATCTTAGGAGATGACCATGGATTCTTTCATTTATTTCATGTCACTCATCATCTTTTTCGCGATAGTGCTGCGTATTTTAAGAGCACTGCACATCGAAGAAAAATTTGAAAAATTAAAGTTATGGGAGATTAAGGCAGCGTATTTCCTGCTGAGTTTGATTGCTGCGCATATGCTCGCAGAAATCATGGTCAAACTCTCAGGATTACTCAATGTTTGGAATTAAGCGCATAGGGAGACCTATGCTTTTTCATAGGAG
>DITG01000075.1:2359-8034 GCA_002422045.1 Acholeplasmataceae bacterium UBA6190 | reverse complement strand
TCCGTTACTTCTTCTACAATGGTGGCAATGACTCCATGGATACATGCAACAAGATTTCTAAGTTCTTTAAGAAATCCGGTTATGATTGCAACGTCATGGGTGTTCCCAAGACCATCGATAACGACTTGAATGCTACCGATCATTCCCCGGGATATGCAAGTGCTGCAAAATATGTTGCAACGACCATGATGGAACTTTATCATGATGCAACTGTTTATGATACTAAACAAGTGACCATCGTTGAAGTCATGGGTAGAAACGCAGGCTGGCTGACCGCTGCTGCTGCTTTGGCACAGTATAAAGGACAAGGTCCTGATCTGATTTATCTGCCAGAAGTCGCATTTGACATTGATCAGTTCTTTGGAGCTGTCGAAAGACTTCTCAAGGAAAAAGGCAAGGTTATCGTTGCAGTCTCCGAAGGCATCAAAACCAAAGAAGGCAAGTATATTCCTGAAATGTATCAGGAATTGAAGCGTGACGCATTCGGTCATGCGCAACTCGGCGGTACTGCACAAGTACTTGCTGAACAAGTCGCTAACCGTATCGATGTCAAAGTCAGAGCCATCGAATTCTCACTCATTCAAAGATCTGCAGCGCATCTCGCATCGAAAGTCGATGTCGAAGAAGCGTTCAATGCTGGTAAGAAGGCTGTTCAAGCAGCTGTCAGAGGTACCACAGACAAGATGGTCGGATTCAAGAGAATTTCTTCGAATCCTTACAAGATCAAGTATGTGCTATTACCACTGAAGTTAGCGGCAAACACCGAGCAGAAGGTACCACTTGAATGGATTCTTCCAGAAGGCAAGGGTCTGACTCAGGCATTTGTCGATTATGCGCTTCCACTCATTCAAGGCGATTCAAAGGCTAAGCTTGAAGATGGTCTGCCCAGATTCGCAAAACTCAAGAAAATCAGAGTACCTAAGAAGTAGTCCATTCAAAGACGCAGACGATGCGTCTTTTTTTTCTTCAAATGTCTATATTATCAAGTATAATGAAAGAAAACATCACAAGTGAGGTGCTTTATATGGCGTTTTTGAATGCAGGGTGGCTTTATGCAGTGGTTGGCATCATTTTTGTCTATATTTTGTTGCAGTCGTCTGTTTTTCTCTTGAAAGCAATCAAGCGAGCAAAAGAACTGAACTTTACCCATGAGCAAATCAGAAAGACGATCACTTCATCGATGGTGTTTTCGATTGCCCCATCGGTTGCCATTTTGATCGGTCTTGTGACCTTGAGTAAAATCTTGGGTCCTGCACTCGCAGCCATGAGACTTGGTACACTTGGTGCCGTCACTTATGAACTTCCGACATCATTACTGGTTCTAGGTAGTTTTGGACTGAACTCTGGTGATGTCTTAAATCCGAGTGTCGTCGTGACCATCATGTGGGTACTTACATTCGGTTGTATTCCACCACTTTTGATCATTCCATTCTTCTATAAGAAAATGAGCAAGAAGATGAAAGCTGTCAAAGAAAAGGATTCCAATTGGAACGCCATTTTGATGGATTCACTATTCATTGGTATGATTTCGGCATTTGTCGGATTTGTGCTCGCGCCTAGAACGGTTGAAGGAGAAACCTATATTTCCTTACTTGCGATCTTGGTTCTGCTTTCATCGATGGCACTGATTGTAGTGTTTGGATTGTTACTCAAAAAATTCAAGTGGGAATGGCTGAGAAATTATGCATTGCCGCTATCCATGGTATTATCGATGGCACTTGCCATACTGTATGCAGGACTGGGGGCTAGATAACATGAGAACCTATCAAGATCAGATTCACTTGGAAGGCAAGTATTGGATGCTTGGCGCATTGGCTCTATTCATCTCAGTACCTTTCATCTTAAGTTTATCCACCGGCATATGGCCGACATTCGAACAATTTCTACCCGGTTTCTTAGCCACGATTGCAGTCTTCTGGCCAGTGACAACCATTGAAGTCTTCACGTTCACACCGATGCTCGGTGTAGGATCCAGTTATATGGCCTTTGTCACAGGCAACCTGACTTCTCTCAAAGTACCTGCAGCACTCAATGCTCAAGATGCGCTTGGTGTTGAAAAGGGGTCTGAAGAAGGTGATGTCATCTCGACAATCGCTGTGGCATCCTCTAACATCATCACAACCTTGATCATTTTGACTGGAGCAATCCTCATCATTCCACTCACACCTATCCTTGAACTTGAAGCTGTGAAACCTGCATTTGATAATGTGATTCCGGCACTATTTGGTGCTCTTGGATTTGTCTATATCAGCAAGCGCTGGAAAATCGCACTGGTTCCGCTCATCTTCATGGCTTTGTTCTTCTTGTTAGTTCCAGGTAGTGATAAACTGGTGGGTATCATGGTTCCCGTTGGCGTTGTGATTTCACTTTTCATTGCAAGAACACTCTATAAGAAAGGGATGATCCGATGAGTCCATGGCTACATCTTTTATGGATACCGGTTGCCATCGTCATCATCATCACTTACAAGACTCTGAGATTCAAACCTGTTGACCATCCGACCATGCGAAAAAAGCATGAGATAGATGAACAACATGCGATTCATTCTTTATCTGAGATGATCAGCTTCAAGACGATTACCAATATCAATCCTGAAGAGTTTAGACGTTTCAAAGATTACCTTTTATCTCGTTTTCCAATCATTGCAAAGTCTTCAGAAATCACAGAAATCAGTTCAGGCATCCTCTTTAAAATCACTGGGAAGTCAGACGAACAACCTGTCGTCTTGATGGCACATTTTGATGTCGTTCCTGCATCAGGCAACTGGCAAGAAGATCCATTTTCCGGACGTATTAATCAAAGCACTGTCTATGGTCGAGGAGCGCTCGATACCAAGAGCAGTTTGAATGCCATCATGGAAGCTTTAGAGCATGCATTGACTCATGGAAAAGTATTCAAGCATGACCTTTATTTGGCTTTCTCAGGCGATGAAGAGGATCTTGGACTTGGCGCACCTTCCATCATGAATGAACTGAAAAACCGAGGTGTCAAACCTGCGATGGTCTTGGATGAAGGCGGCGCGATTGTTTCAAAAATGTTCCCTGGCGTGACCTCAAAAGCGGCAGTTGTCGGTATTGCTGAAAAAGGATTTTTGAATATCCGGTTGATTGCGAAATCCAGTGGTGGGCATGCATCAACACCACCTAAAAACACACCCGTTACACTGCTTTCGAAAGCTGTTGTCAAACTGAATGAAAGCAAAGTTTTCAAACTGAAGATGACAACCCCGGTGAAGGAGTTGTTCAAGTCACTCGCACCACATTCGACATCGGTTCCCATCAAGATTCTGTTTGCTAATCTATGGTTATTCCTGCCTGTTGTCAAGTTGATCGCAAAGCTCTCGGGTGGAGAATTCTTGTCCATGTTTAAGACCACACAAGCATTCACATTATCGAGTGGTTCTGATGCCATCAACGTATTACCCGCTGAAGCAACGATTGGGATCAATTACCGATTGAGACCTGGTGAATCATCGGAACAAGTGATTCAGAAGATTAAGAAAGTCATTCGAGACGAAGCGATTGAAGTTGAAGTGTTGAGCAAGTCTGAAGCGACGAAGTCCAGTTTGATTGATGATCAGTTTGATTTGATTGACAAGGCGATTCATCAGACATGGCCTGATGTACTGGTTGCACCTTATCTGATGGTAGCAACCACCGATTCAAGACATTATCATGAGATCTGTGATCATGTGTATAAGTTCTCACCGATGGATGTATCCAAATTGGATTTGAAGAAAATCCATGGTGTTGATGAAGACATATCGATAGAAAACATCGTGAGTGGAGTTAACTTCTACTTAAATCTGATTGAGTATTTATAGTCAATGAGTCCTTGACAAAATCAAGGACTTTTTTGTTGCAAAAACAAAAAGGCTGATGCGTTTGGCATCAGCCTTCAGTTCAATATGAGTGACTAGTTGTTATTCTTTATCAATGTGATGAGCGAAGCTCTCTTGATTCTGAATGGAGCAAATACTTCAAAGTCAGCAGGAGCAAGTTGTGCCATGAGTAATGGTTGAGCCTGGATTAATTCATCAACGATGTAGTAGATAATTGTGTTCGTATTGTCGAAGAGTTCATCTGCTTCTGCATCAGTCATTGATAATACTGAAGCAATCGAGATACCGCCAAGATCAAGAACACTTGCAATGCCAAGGATTCTCATACCATCAACAACACCTTGCATTTCTGCACGTTTGATATCTTCATTCACTGCTGTTGGATCGTAGTTGACATCTCCGAAGACTGCATAAGATTCTGTGGTTGCCTTACCGGATGCAATGATACCGTCTGCAATCAATCTGTCTACAATTCTCGTGTTGATATCGATCAATGCTTGCAATACATCCTTATTCAAATCATTGTTATCAATTGGCGTTAAGTTTGTCAATGTATCATTTGAATCACCAAGTTCTAACATTGCATCGATGACACCTTGGATTTCTACTGCCAACAGATCATCAGATGAACCTAACATGAACGCTGTACTTGGAATATCAAGAGCGGATACAATCGCATCACTCAAGATTCTATGGACAATACGTGACTGATAAGTGTCTGTGACTGGGTCAATACCAAGACCGACATAATGGAGTTCCTGGAGATCGCTGATGGTGACTGTGGTTGCATCAATAGATACAGACAGGTTCGCAATGCCCATGATGTTCATTGCTTCGACGAGTGCGTACATTTCAGAAATCTTCACATCGGCACCGATATCGTTCGCATCATAGTTGTCATCGCCAACTTCTGCAAGCGATTCATCAGTTGCAAGTGTAGCAGAGATGATGCCGGATCCGATGAGTCTGTAAATGATGAGTGCATCGAGATCGAGCAAGTCTTCAATGAGTCCTGGAGTGAGTACGTTGTTGTTGACTGGTGTGAGTCCGTCCATGGTTTCAGAATCGTTGCCACCTGCTAAGAGCAGAAGGGCGTCGATGACACCTTGAACTTCTGCAGCCAAGAGATCAACAGATGAACCGACCATATACGCACCGCTTGGAGTATCGAGTGAACCGGTGACTGCATCAGAAATGAGTCTATGGATGATCAGAGATTCATAATCATCACCCATTGGGTCTGTACCAAGGCCAAGATAATGAATGGCTTGAAGTTGAGCAATCTGGATACCGGCAACATCGATTGGGTCACCGAGAGTTCCAAGTCCCATTTCTTCAAGTGCAAGAATCAACGCACTGATTTCAAGAGGTTTCACATCTTCGGTACTGCCAACCACATAGGCGTCATCAGGTACATCAACTGCACCAATCACTTTTTCAGAAATGAGTCTGTGGATGATCAGTGATTCGTACTTATCGTCTACTGGATCGATACCTAAACCTAAATAATGAATATTTTGTAACTGTGTAAGCGTAATGATGTTGACATCGATAGTATCACCTAAGGTGTCCAATCCCATTTCATCAAGTGCAAGAATCAACGCACTGATTTCAAGAGGTTTCACATCTTCGGTACTGCCAACCACATAGGCGTCATCAGGTACATCAACTGCACCAATCACAGCTTCAGAAATGAGTCTGTGGATGATCAGTGATTCGTACTTATCGTCTACTGGATCGATACCTAAACCTAAATAATGAATATTTTGTAGTTGAACCAATGTAATGGTGTTGACATCAATTGTATCGCCTAAGGTGTCCAATCCCATTTCAT
>DITG01000075.1:0-2337 GCA_002422045.1 Acholeplasmataceae bacterium UBA6190 | reverse complement strand
CAGGTACTGTTACAGCAGCGATCACTGCTTCAGAAATCAGACGGTGGATAATCAAGGATTCATAGACATCTCCTGCTGGATCGATACCTAAACCTAAGTAATGAATATTTTGTAGTTGAACCAATGTAATCGTGTTGACATCAATTGTATCACCTAAGGTGTCCAATCCCATTTCATCAAGTGCTAAGATTAATGCACTGATTTCAAGAGGTTTCACATCTTCCAATCCCATCATCGCGTCATCAGGTACTGTTACAGCAGCGATCACGGCTTCAGAAATGAGTCTATGGATGATCAGTGATTCGTACTTGTCATCCACTGGGTCGATACCTAAACCTAAGTAATGAATATCTTGAAGTTGACCGATAGTAATGGTATTCACGTCTATCGTATCTGACAAGGCACCCAAATTCATGACAGTTAATGCAGCAATCAATGCACTCACTTCTTCAGGTTTCACATCCTCAGTGCTGCCAAGCATATATGCATCATCAGGTACATCGACTGCACCGATGACGGATGTTGAAATTAGACGGTGGATAATCAAGGATTCATAGACATCCCCTGCTGGGTCGATGCCTAAACCTAAGTAATGAATATCTTGAAGTTGTCCGATAGTAATGTTATCCACGTCTATCGTATCTGACAAGGTTCCCAAATTCATGACAGTTAATGCAGCAATCAGTGCACTCACTTCTTCAGGTTTCACATCCTCAGTGCTGCCAAGCATATATGCATCATCAGGTACATCGACTGCACCGATGACGGATGTTGAAATCAGACGGTGGATAATCAAGGATTCATAGACATCGCCTGCTGGGTCGATGCCTAAACCTAAGTAATGGATATCTTGAAGTTGTCCGATAGTAATGTTATCCACGTCTATCGTATCTGACAAGGTTCCCAAATTCATGATAGTTAATGCAGCAATCAACGCACTGATTTCATTTGGCTTAACATCTTCAGTACTTCCTGCCATATAAGCATCATCAGGAACAGTCACTGCACCGATAATGGCTTCTGAAATCAAGCGGTGAATAATATAAGATTCATAGAGATCACCCATCGGATCGGTACCTAAACCGAGATAATGAATGTCTTGAAGTTGCGCAAGCGTAATTGCATCGACATCGATTGGATCAGATAGTGATGCTAAGTTCATCACTTCAAGCGCTGCAATCAGCGCACTGATTTCATCTGGATATAAATCAACAGCATTCATCAATGCAGCAGATGGAACAGTCACCGCACCGGCAATCGCTTCAGATAGCAATCTATGCAATAGATATGATTCAAAGACATCGCCCATCGGGTCAGTGCCTAAACCTAAGTAGTGAACTTCCTTTAATTGATCCAAAGTGACAGTATTGACGTCGATATCGGCATTCAAATCTGTAATATCCAGTGCGCGTAGCGCTTCAATCAATGCATACATTTCAGATCTTAAGAGTCTGGTGCCTGCAAGATTCAGTGCTTCAGTTGGAACTTCAGTAATGACAGCCAGTTGAGTCGAATGACTTGAGCCTTGGCTTAGTTGAATGTCTGAATTGATGCTATTCAATGGATTGCCCGTGAGTGCTTCCACGATGGCATCCGATAACAACTGATCAATGATCGCTGAATTCAGATCCAAGAGTGCAACGATATCATCTAAGGATATGTTATTGGGATCGATATCGCCAGGATTGCTGGAACCTAAAATTTCAAAGGCATTCAAGACATTGAGTATTTCTGACTTCTTAACCATGCCATCGTAAATACCGGCATCTTCAAAAGCATCCGGTGGCAACACCAATTGTGTTTCACTCTTCAGCATCAGGTCAATGACGACATAGAGGTATGAGGATTCCAGTACTTCGGTGATTTCAGCATCATCGAGTGCGGTAATCGTATCCAAACCAAGGTTCGCACCCTCAAGATCAGAAAGTCCTAAAACGTTGAGTCCGTTGAATAAGTTATAGATTTCCTGTTTGGTCATCCGGTCTCTGCCATCGACATTGACGGTTGCTCCTACAGGTAATACGAAATCTGCTGGCAAGAATCTGCCGTTTGCGATCAGTTCGATGATGGGGTCAGCGAGCAAGAGAATGGAAATCTTGTCTTGGATGTATAAGGATGTGAGGAAACGATCAAAATCATCATCACCATTGACATCTTCATTAGCGCCAACCATACCTAGTATCGTTGCAATATCGATATCTGTACCATTTTCAAGACCTAACATCTTGAAAGAGACCATCAGTTGTCTGAGTTCGAATCGGGTCATCAGACCTTCTTCGATATCGCCAACCACTTGACCTTTGGCATCACTGGGTGGTGTCATATCCAGTGCAATCG
>DITG01000131.1 GCA_002422045.1 Acholeplasmataceae bacterium UBA6190 | reverse complement strand
TGAAGCCATTGATGGTAAATGCATCGCATACCATGGCGCTCAATTCGAGAAAAAGAAATTGATCTGGGCTGATCAGGGCGGTACCATGTCCATTGTTCCTGTCCCCAACACTAATGGAGAATTTTTAGCGGTTAGAAACTTCTTCCCGGGATTCAATGGAAAGACAGCAAAAATTGTCCATGTCAAACCTGAAGGTGATGGTTTTGACGTTAGAGACTACATCGACATCCCTTATCTGCACAGATTTGATGTCATCACAGTCGGAGATATTGATTATTTCATCGGTGCGACACTATGCAGTTCCAAGACAGAACGCGAAGACTGGACTGATCCAGGCAAGGTTTTTGTCGGTATTCTCCCAAAAGATTTGAATCAACCGATGACGATCACTCCCATCATGCATAATCTCTATCATAATCATGGTTATTATGTTGCAAACTATGAAGGAAAACATGCAGCTTATGTCACATCAGATGAAGGTGTATTTGTCTTCATTCCACCCCAACACAAGAACGGTTCATGGGAAACACATCACATCATTAAAACGAGAGTCAGTGACGTTGCAGTCTATGACATTGATGGTGATGGTCAGGATGAAATTCTCTCGATAGAGCCATTCCACGGCAATGTTATGAACCTTTACAAACGCATCGATGGCACATGGCAAGTCGTGTATAGCGTCGATCGTCCCATTGAATTCGCACATGCCATCGCAGGAACAACGCTTCGTGGCAAAAAGGTATTTGTCTGTGGAATCCGCAGACTCAATCAGGAACTGTTCATCTTGCAATTTAATCACGAAACCAAGGCTTATGAAATCATTGAAATCGATCGGAATGTCGGCCCAGCCAATGTTGTCATCATCAACGAAAAGGAACGAGACTTAATCGTAGCCTCAAACAATACCATCCATCAAGCTGCAGTCTATATCGTTACACAGTAGAGAAAGGAAATCAAGCCATGTCAACCACCAAGTCTCATGTTCTTAAAGCAAACTTAATGCTACCGTTGCATCACCTCGTGAAATTCACGTGGGGCAATGTTTCTGAGCGTGATCCCATCACAGGTTACATTGTGATCAAGCCATCCGGTGTCAAGTATGAAGATTTAACTGAAGACAACATGGTCACCCTGGATCTATCCGGAAACGTCATCGAAGGTGCATTGAATCCCTCTTCGGACANNGAAAACGCATCTGGAGGTCTACAAAGCATTTCCAGAAGTCAAAGGTATCTGTCATGTCCATAGCACTTACGCGACAGCATTTGCACAAGCAGGACAACCCATTTTAGCACTGGGTACCACACACGCTGATTATTTTTACGGACCTGTAGAATGTGCAAGAGTTTTGTCAAAAACCGAAATCGATACAGACTATGAAAAATCCACAGGACTCCTCATTGTCAAGTCGTTTGAAGGCAAGAATATCTTAGCAACGCCAGGCATTCTTCTTGAAGGTCATGGCGTATTCACGTTTGGAAAGTCAGCTGATGAAGCTGTCCATAACGCAATCGTCCTTGAAGAAGTTGCAAAAATGAACTTTTTAACTCAGACATTGAATCCTCAGGTCAAACCGATTCCATCTTACTTGCTGGACAAGCATTATTCTAGAAAGCACGGAAAGAATGCCTACTACGGGCAAGGGAAAAAATAATGAAGACTTATCAACTGGGTCTTTATGAAAAGGCAATGCCCAACCATTTGTCCTTTAAAGACAAACTTAAAATCACCAAACAAGCAGGTTTTGATTTTTTAGAACTTTCGATCGATGAGACGGATGAAAAACTGAAACGTCTGGATTGGACAGATGCAGAAATCTATAAAATCAAACATATCATGGAAGTCGAACAGGTCTTTATCCAATCGATATGTCTATCGGGTCACAGAAAATACCCCTTAGGCAGTCAGTCGATTGAAACGCAGAAAAAAAGTTTGGAAATCATGGAAAAAGCCATT
Organism: Acholeplasmataceae bacterium UBA6190; assembly: GCA_002422045.1. Classification (GTDB taxonomy): domain Bacteria; phylum Bacillota_I; class Bacilli_A; order Acholeplasmatales; family Acholeplasmataceae; genus Peloplasma. The sequence continues at coordinate 5,833 of DITG01000131.1, read as the reverse complement.
ATCCTTGCACACAGATTAGGCATCAGATACATCCAGATTGCAGGATATGACGAATATTATCAACCCTCTACCAAAGAGACAGAGCAGACATTCATGAAGAATCTGATCAAGTCTGTCCACATGGCAGCAACCTATGGTGTGATTCTGGCATTTGAAACGATGGAAACACCCTTCATGAATACCATCACCAAAGCCATGAAATATGTCGAAGCCATCGATAGTCCCTATCTTCAGGTTTATCCGGATATGGGCAATCTCACCAATGCATACAATGCCGATGTTCATGCTGTTCTAGCCGATATCCGAAGAGGAAAAGGTCATATAGTTGCAGCACACTTGAAAGAAACCAAACCAGGCATCTTCAGAAATCTGATGTTTGGAACAGGGCATACCAATCATCAGGCATGCATCCGTGAACTTCTCCAGCAGCAAGTCTATCTTTTTGTCGGTGAATTTTGGTATAATGACAAGCGTCAATGGCGAAAAAACATTGACAAATCGTATCAGTTCTTAAAGAGTCAAATCGAAGGAGCGATGAAATCATGAGTATCATTTCAAAAGGTAATGCAGTATCCAAAGGTATTGGCATGGGTCATGCCTATGTGTACAAGCAATATGTAGCGACCAAACATGAAACATTGATACCTGCTGGAAAAGCTGATGAAGAAGTCGGTGCTTATCAAACAACACGTCAACAGGCAGAACGTGAAATTGAAGGAATCCGTCAGTTTTTAGAACAAAAAAACGATGAGAAGTCAAAGATTTTCAGAGCACATCTGGATATCTTAAATGATGTCGCTATTGCCGAAGAGATTGAAAACTTCATTCGAAATGAGCATTATAGCTATCCATATGCCATCCACACAGTCTATGACATGTTCATTGAGATGCTTTCTCAAGTGGAAGATGACCTGATCAAAGAACGTGTTGCCGATTTGAAAGACGTCAGAAATCGTTTGATCAGAATCTCTGATCATGTCGAAGAAGCCAATCTTTCAAGACTCTCAAGACCTTCCATTGTTTTGGCTGAAGATCTTTATCCTTCTGACACAGCAACCTTGGACAGAACCATGGTCGAAGCGATTGTGACTGAAGTCGGTGGTCAGACATCCCATACGGCAATCATTGCAAAAAGTTATGAAATTCCCGCAATCCTCGGTGTTGAGCATGTGACCAGTGCAATCAAATCAGGTGATTTTGTCATCGTGGATGCCATCTCAAACAAAATCATAGTTAATCCTGAAGAATCAGTGATTGAGACATACAAACAAAAACAAAAAGCATATCGTGCAAAACTCGAAATGACCAAAGCATACTTGGACAAACAACCGATTACCCAAGACAATATCAAAGTCGAGGTGTCGATCAACATCGGTTCTGCAAGTCAAGACGAACTTTCCTTTGAGAAATATGTCGATGGCGTTGGTTTGTTCAGATCAGAATTCCTATACATGGAAAATACACACATGCCAACAGAAGAAGAACAATTTGTCGTTTACCGCAAGGCTTTGGAAGCGTTTGGCAACAAACCGCTCATCTTAAGAACATTGGATATCGGTGGCGACAAAGAGTTATCCTATATGACACTTCCAAAAGAAGAAAATCCATTTTTAGGCAGTCGTGCCATTCGTTTATGTTTTGATCACATGGATCTGTTTCAAACACAACTGAGAGCAGCCTTAAGAGCTTCGATTTACGGTAATCTATGGTTGATGTTTCCGATGGTAGGATCCATGGATGATGTTCATCAAATCAAATCGGTTGTCGAAGATGTCAAATCCGGTCTGGATCTTGATGGTATTCCCTACAGCAAGGATCATAAGATCGGCATCATGATTGAAATCCCTTCGATCATCTTGGTTGCTGACCATGTCGCCAAAGAAGTAGATTTTGCAAGTATCGGAACCAATGACCTCTGTCAATATTTAACAGCGGTTGACCGCATGAATCCGTTGGTATCGAAATACTACCAAAGCTATTCACCTTCGATGTTTAGAATCATCAAGATGGCTGTCGATGCGTTCAATGTGCACCACAAACCGATCTCGGTGTGCGGAGAACTCGGGGGAGATCCTGTTGCAGCACCGGTCTTATTAGGATTAGGGATGAGAAAGTTATCGATGAACAAAACATCGGTTCCATCCATCAAGAAAATCATCACGACACACACCATGAATGAGTTCGCAGAAGTGGCACAGCATGTGCTCAATTTAAAAACAGAAAAAGAAGTAATCGATTATGTGAAATCGACACTACGACTGGAGGATTAACATGTATTCCAAACAAGTAACCGTCAAAAACCCATCAGGATTGCACGCAAGACCAGGTTCGGATTTTGTCAATTTGGCCGCAAAGTTCAATTCAAATATCAAGGTATTTAAAATCGATCAACCCAATAAGGTCGCCAATGCAAAATCCATTATTTTCGTACTTTCACTGGGGATCAAGAAAGATACAGTCATTGAAATTAAGGCAGAAGGACTGGATGAAATCAAGGCGGTCGATGCGCTTGTTGAACTCGTTGAAAGCGGATTTGGCGAATTAGCGCACTAAAGTCATAGAATTAATAATTCTATAAAATGACACATATCAGAGGATTGGCGAATTGCCGATCTTCTTTTTTATTGATGAAAGCGCTTTATTTTCTAGGCGATCCTATGATACAATGAGGATGGTAAAGACGATGGAAAGGATGCACATCAAGTGCACTGGATAACCTCATGATCATATTAAACGGAGAGTCTTTGACGATAGAGTCATTGGTTCAGATTGCGCGAAATCACATGTCTGTCGAAATCGATCCTATACAAATGGAACTGGTGAAGAAAGCCAGTCTTTTTGTCAAAGAAAAGTCTGAAGGCGATGTTCCTGTTTATGGCATCAATACAGGTTTCGGACATCTTGCACATATCAAAATCGATAAGAAAGAAGTCAATCAGCTCCAAGAAAATTTACTCAAAAGCCATGCATGTGGCGTTGGAGCACCTCTTGATATTGAAACCGTGAGAGCAATGATGGCACTCAGAATCAACGCCCTCATCAAAGGATACTCCGGAATCCGCCTTGAAACCATTCTGAAGATGGTTGAATTCTTGAATGATGATATCATTCCTGTCGTTTTCGAAAAAGGTAGTTTAGGTGCCAGTGGAGATCTTGCATTATTATCCCATATGAGTTTACCACTCATCGGACTGGGAGAAGTCTATCTTCATGGTGTACGCATGTCCACAAAAGAAGCACTGAAACAAACGAATAAGAGTGCAATCGATCATTTGAGAGCAAAAGAAGGATTATCACTGATCAATGGAACACAAGGCATGACAGCGATTGGTAGTTTGGTGTTAAGTGATGCTTTTTATGTCTTGAGACTGGCCAATCTCGCGTTATCGCTTTCGATGGAAGCCTTGGAAGGTGTCATGGATGCGATGGATGACAGGGTCCATCAACTCAGACGTCAAACCGGTCAGATCAATGTCGCAAAAGAGATCAGAACCATGCTTCTTGGTAGCAAATACACAACATCTTGCAATGAAAAACGTGTGCAAGATGCCTATAGTTTACGCTGTGCGCCACAAGTTCATGGTGCGTCAAAAGATGCCATGGACCATGTGAAAATGATTGTCGAAAACGAAATGAATGCAGTCACAGATAATCCGATTGTCTTTGCAGAAGACCGAGATATTCTATCTGCAGGTAATTTTCATGGACAGCCCTTGGCACTTGCTTTTGATTATCTCGGAATTGCGATCGCGGAACTCGCATCGATTTCTGAGCGCCGAATCGAACGCATGGTCAATCCTCATCTCTCTAACGGACTTCCACCCTTTTTAACGAAATCATCAGGGCTGAACTCAGGATTTATGATTGTTCAGTATACAGCAGCATCACTGGTATCTGAAAACAAAGTACTAGCACACCCTGCATCCGTTGACTCGATTCCGTCATCAGCCAATCAGGAAGACCATGTATCCATGGGCTCCATTTCTGCAAGAAAATCGAAAACGATTCTCGATCATGCCATCAAGGTGATCTCGATGGAACTCTTCACGGCTTGTCAAGCCATCGATTATCGAATCAAAAGACCGATGGGACAAACCACTCAAAAAGCGTATCAAATCATCAGAAAATATATACCATTCATTGAAACGGATGTCATCATGTATCCCTTTCTCAATCAAATCGAAAAGCTTGTGATGAGTCAAGCATTCATCGAGGCAGTATTCAATTAGGAGGTTTCCGATGAGTCAAGTGATTCAATTGAAAGACATATGCTTGGAACTTCCCAAACATCCAGGCTTCATCCAAGGGATCAGAAGAGCACCCAAGCGACCTCTAGATCTTTCAAATCAAGATATCAAACTTGCGTTATCCAATGCACTTCGGTATATTCCTTTAGAATGGCACGAAGTGATAGCGCCTGAATTTTTAGAAGAGCTCATGACGATGGGACGTATCTATGGCTATCGTTTCCGTCCCAAAGGNNAAGCATTCCAAGTCATGATGGATAACAACCTGGATATGGATGTCGCTCTTTACCCTTATGAACTTGTCACTTACGGCGAAACCGGACAGGTCTGTCAGAACTGGATGCAATATCTGTTGATTCAAAAGTATCTAGAAATCATGAATCACGAACAGACACTGGTTGTGATGTCAGGACATCCCTTGGGCCTTTTTCTATCAGACGAACAATCTCCAAGAGTCATCATCACCAACGGTCTGATGATTGGTCAGTTTGATCATCAACAAAGCTTTAACAGAGCACAAGCCATCGGTGTTGCCAACTACGGCCAAATGACAGCAGGCGGATGGATGTACATCGGACCACAAGGCATTGTGCATGGCACATACTCGACACTACTCAATGCCGGAAGACTCAAATTGGGTATTCCTCATGATGGAAATCTGAAAGGCAAACTCTTTGTTTCATCAGGTCTTGGCGGCATGAGTGGCGCTCAAGGAAGAGCATCTGAGATTGCAGGTGGTGTTGCAATCATTGCAGAAGTGGATGTATCAAGAATTGAAACCAGACTCAGTCAGGGATGGATCAAGAAAGTCTTTGAATCGCCTGATGAGGCCTTTTTAAGTGCTCAAGCATCTCAAGCCAAAGGTGAGGCGATTGCCATTGCATTCCATGGGAATATCGTCGATTTATTGGAATTTGCCATCGAACATCACCATCATATTGATTTATTATCCGATCAGACATCGTGTCATGCGGTTTATGATGGAGGGTATTGTCCACAAGGTTTAACCTTTGAAGAAAGAACACAACTACTTCAAGAAGATAAGGCATTATTCATTCAAAAAGTGAATCAAAGCCTCAAACGACATTTTCTGGCCATCCAGAAATTAACAGAAAAGAACACGTATTTCTTTGATTATGGCAATGCATTTTTGAAGGCCGTCTATGATTCTGGTATGACTTCAATCTGCAAGAATCAGACAGATGATTTGGATGGATTTATTTATCCATCCTATGTCGAAGACATCATGGGACCTGTGCTTTTTGATTACGGATACGGACCCTTCAGATGGGTCTGCCTGTCGGGGTCAGATCAAGATTTAGCGTTGACCGATCAGGCAGCCATGGAGATGATTGATCCCAACAGAAGATTTCAGGATATGGATAATTATCTGTGGATCAAACATGCCAGACAAAACAAACTTGTGGTTGGAACACAAGCCAGAATTTTATACTCTGATGCAGAAGGCAGACTGAAGATTGCCTTAAAATTCAACGAGATGGTCAGAAATAAAACGGTAGGTCCGATCATGCTTGGCAGAGACCATCACGATACAGGTGGCACAGATAGTCCATTTAGAGAGACTT
>DITG01000045.1 GCA_002422045.1 Acholeplasmataceae bacterium UBA6190 | reverse complement strand
AAGCAACGTGATAGACTCTACATGTACGGTCTGGGAAAACATATCGACAGGTTGCACAACTTTGTATGTATATTTAGCTTTTAATAACTGAATATCTCTAACTTGAGTCATTGGTTCACAAGAGATATAGACAACCTTTTTCGGACTGAGTTTTAATACCGATTGTAAAAAGGATTCTGATGCACCATCTCTTGTGGGATCCATGATCAAGACATCAACAACACCTTGGTGTCTTGACATATATGATGTGACATCCTCATTAACAAACTCAATATTTCCAATTTGGTTGACTTTTTTATTGTTGACTGCATCGTCGTGAGCAATCTGATTGGCTTCGATGGCAATCACCTTCTGTGCTCTTTTGGCTGCGAGTAGTGAGATCGTGCCAATGCCTGAATAGGTATCCATCACGATATCGGTCGATTTAATATCTGCCAAATCAAGGGCTTTTTGATAAAGGAGCGTCATTTGAACCGGATTGACCTGATAAAAAGATTTGGATGACAATCTGAATTTCAGATCTCCAATCTGATCATGGATATATCCAGTGCCATAGAGCACTTTTTCATCATCTAAGAGTACCAAATGTGTTTTCTTCTGGTGCACGTTTTGGACAACCGTGACGACGCTAGGATGTTTTTCGACAATCTCTTTGACAATAAGCTTATGATTCGGTAACAGATATCCTTGTGTCACCAAAACGAGTAACATGGTCTGTTCAGCAAAACTCTTTCTGATCATGACATGCTTGATGATACCTTCGTTTCTGTTGATGTCATAGGCTCCGATTTTGTAATGATTGAGTACTTTTTCGACGGTTTTCAAGACATTGTTGGTTTCAGGATCATGCAGATGACAATCCAGATAGGGAATGATGTCCTTTGATCCTTCGCGGTAAAGTCCTAATTTCAACTTTGTCTTATCCATGAAAGCCGATAAGACGACCTTGTGTCTGTAATTCAGTGGTCTTTCGCTTTTTGCAATCGGTAAGTGTTCTGTCTTGATCTTCGCTTGGTCATAGAGATGCTTGACATGATCAGTTTTCATTCTCAGTTGTTCATCATACTTGATGTGCAAGAAATCGCATCCGCCGCATTGATAAAAGACCGGGCAGATGACTCTGTGACGGTTCTGGGATTTGATGTTAATATCCGATTCAAGGACGACTTTATGTTTCCGGTTGTAGAAGTTCGCCACTTCTCCCGGCAGCATATACTTGACTTTGATGTTATCTTCACAGATAGAATCGAATTGATCGTTTAATTGTAGACATTTGATGGTTTTAGTTGTATTCATAGTCTTATTATAACATCATATCAAAAAAGGGCTAAGCCCTTTGATGAACAATCGATTAGGTTGTTGTCGAATGGGATGCTTTGAGTTTCAGTTTTTCGATCTTATAGATTTCTTCAACGGCAAAATGTAGCTTCGTCACTACATTTTGTCTGTTTTTGGGATAAATGTAATAGGTATCATTTAAGGTTGAAAGATCGATACAATCACCTTTTTTGAAATAGTCATATTCGATGTGAAGCGAATATAGGGAAAGTGGCTCTTTAACAAGATGAAGCGGTTTTCCCAATTCGTCGCCTTCCAAGACAAAACCTTGTGTCGTATGCTTGAGTTTGCCATCACCTAAAGGAATATATCCTTTGGCATTCGGAAGAGATTCGATTTTGACTTCATCTTCAAAGTGATAGTTTCCTGTTTCAATCTCTTTTCTCACATTGGCTCTTTCAAATTCATACCAGTCTGGAATATGCGAAAACTCTGTGACGCCTTGATTGGCATGAAGTTCACCGTAGACATCCATCGTATAGGATTTTCCACAGGACTTGCACCAGATTTGATCCTTGTCTGAATCCATCTCATTCTCTTTCAAACAGCTTGGGCACTGATAGAGTACTTTATGTAGATTTTTGGCACGATCGACAAAATCAATCTTGATCTGGTGATCTTTTTGCCACTTATATTCATCATAAATGAATGCCTGATTGATTTTTTCATTGATTTCATCAACGGGCATGGTTTCAAGTTCTTCCTTGGTGATGATTTGTGTCATATCCGCAGCGAGATTAACTTTGCGTTCTTTCAGATTCCAAACAGGCTGAGACAGATAGTTGCCATGCATGTTCAGCATCACGACCGGATGTTTCAGTACCTTGATCATCTTGCCCAATGAATCTGGTAATATCGCATTCGTTCCGCACAAAGAATAGCGTGCTTCAGGGTAAATTGCAACAATATACTGAAGCTTTTCAAGCGAATACTTGATCTGTTTGAATAGTTTCGTATCGTTGGTGAATTTGCGTTTGCAGATGCCACCAGCATTTCTAAGCAACCATTCGCTGCCGATGAATCCGTCGATGGCGACAATATAGTTCGCCCGATGTGGAAAGATGGCAGCGGTCGTGACCTTAAAATCGATGAATGCATGATGTGTGCATAACAAAATATACGGAGGTTTCAAGCCTTTCATCCCAGTTTTGGTGATCTTAAGCTTTCGTTTCCAAACATCAGGAAATGAAAGCAGATAAGCCAGTGGTGTTAGAAAAAACTTTTCTTTTTTTGGCTTTTCATCCATATCAAACCGTTTGATCTGGTCCATGTGACCTCCTTATGATTTTGAATGCAGATAGATGACTTTGTTTTTGCCTGATTTCTTTGCCTGATACATCGCCTGATCAGCGCGATCAATGACGGAATCAATCGTGTCTTTCTTTGACATGACTGTAGCACCGACAGATATTGTGAGATCAAAGTCATGCTTAGGATCTCTTGGTTTGGTTCTTCTCACCAAGATTCGAATCAGTTCCGCGACTTCAGTTGTCAGTTGTGCATCTGCCATCGGCATGAAGACCACCATTTCCTCACCACCAAATCGAATGACATAATCGGTTGCTTTCAAATTATACTGAATGGTATTCGCAATAGACTTCAACACCTCATCACCATAACTATGACCAAAGGTATCATTGATATCCTTAAAATTATCGATATCAATGAACAAGACACCAAACGGTTGATCCTCGGGTTTATCTCTCATGATTTGCTCAAGTTTTTCATCCATGAAACGGCGATTGAACAACCCTGTCAACGGATCAAGCATGAGTAGTCTTTGTTGGATATCCAGTTGTTGCTGCAAAAGATTCTTTTGAGTTTCATCTGTAAACACTTCGATTGCACCGATCACTTGATCATCTTCCATCACAGGAATTGCTCTGACATGAACTCTAAGACGATGTCCTAACTTATGATGCAAATAGACATAATGATCAGATATGGTATTGGTTTCGATGGAATGTACCAGAGGACATCCATTGAAACATAGATTGGTGCCATGATCATCCACATGGTTCAAAATGTTGTCATAACAGAAAAAACCTTCCGTCTCCCCGCTACTGAATCCTGATATTTGTGATGCTGCTTCATTGAAATACAAGATTTGTCTCTTTTTATCGACGATGTAGATTGCTTCATGGAAGTAATCGAACATCTGTTTGAATTGTTTCAACTGTTTCATGGTATACCTCCAGGTTATTTCTTCTGAAAACCCGTTCTGGTCTGACTACCCCAAGAACCGCTTTCTCTGAGTGCTGAATAGGTGGAAATGACACGATGGATGCTCATGATCTGACGATAGCCAAAGTTTTCAATGATGGCAGTTAGAATCAGAACAAATGTCTCTTTGGTCGAATAGAACACATTCTTTCGCTCAGCAATCCAAAGGGAGAATAATGAAACCCAGATGCCTAGCCCGATTGTAGCAACCAGCAACATCAGGACCAGTGGTACATTCAAAATGCCCATGATGAGTCCGATGATCAACATCAGATACCCGATGGTTTCAATGAACGGACCAATCATTTCGAAGATGAAGAAAAATGGAAATGCGATCAATCCTGCTTGTTTGAATTTCGGATTGAATAAAATCTTGCGGTGATAACTTAAAATGTCGAGAAGTCCACGTTGCCAGCGATTGCGTTGCTTCAATAGTGTCTTCATATCCGATGGCAATTCGGTATAGCAATTGGCGTGATGGACATAGTCCACCCGATAAGGAAGTTTCTTCATGAGCGCTTGATAAGTGAGTCTCACCACGAGTTCCATATCTTCTCCAACCGTATCTTTTTTCAGTTCGCCACTGATGGTGAGGTAGCCACCCGTATCCAGCAAAGTCTTTCGATTGAATAATCCGAAGGCACCAGATATGATCATGAGGCTATTGATCTTGGACCATCCGATTCTACCCGTCGTGAATG
>DITG01000070.1 GCA_002422045.1 Acholeplasmataceae bacterium UBA6190 | reverse complement strand
AAATCGAGCTTGATCAGATGATCGGGGCACTACTATCTGATTTGGAATCATGGGGAATGCTTGAAGATACCGTGATCGTTTTGTCTGGTGATCATTATCCATACACCATGAATCAAACGTTCTACGAAACGATGTCTGGCCAAAGCGAACTTCATTTGAAACAACAGGGCAATCTTTACATGTGGACGCCTGGAATCGAAGCGAAAGCGATCGATTTTCTGTCATCGAGTTTTGATGTGTTACCAATGATCATTCGTCTATTCAATTTATCAGGTGTTGCCAAGGACTATGTCGGAACAGATATTTTGGGAGGTTCAGGAACACTCGTTTATTTTAAGAACTATACGGTTTACAATGGGTCAAGACTGATACGGATGAATGATCGTAACGTGTCTGACCAACAGATCTTGAAACAGGCTTATGATGCCTATCGGGTATCCAAGATGGTGCTAAAGACAGACTACTTTAAATTTGAATGATATGTTTTATTTGGCTTCATGAAGCCATTGAAAGAAAAAGGAATTCACCGATGTGAATTCCTTTTTGATCAAGTAATCGATCTGACAATCTTGGGCATTTCTGTGAGTGTGAAGTTTGCCGAGTTGATTCTGTAAGTGTTTGTGCCATCGCCTTCGATCTGCTCAGGGTTGGTGAAGTAAAGTTCTGAATTGCCTTTGACTTTGACACCGAGCAAACTGGTGATGTTGATGTAAATCTTAATTTTCGAGAAGACGTTGATCTGAGCAGGATCATAGAACTCAGAATCATTTTTGATGACTAGGTTGATGATGACATTATTGCGTTTGGTATGTTCGTTATAAAGCAGAAAAGCTCTGCTTTCTGTTTCAGAAGGTGGTGTGATGAATTCATAGTTGACACCATTTCTTTCAAATCTGAGTTTGTCAAACGTGATGCTGGAAATGATTTTGCCTTCGATTACTCTGAAAGGAATCTTAACGGAAACGAACCGGTAATTTTCAGGATGCAGATAAACATCTTCTTCGTTATCTTTGTCTTCAATCATGTGAAACATCATGCTTCTGCGCTGAAGCATCCGATTGACATAACGTTCGGACTCACCATAAATCAGCATACGGTCCATGAACTCAATGATTGAGTAATTAGATGATGCGAATTGAAGTTCTCTGAAGAGTTCCGCACGCTTGTTGGTGTCATCATTGATTCTGACAACGGTCTTGTTGTGTAGCAAGATGAGCAATGAAAAAAGTGTCGAGGAACAAAACGCTGCAAAGGCGACAAAGACGGTTGCGACACGAATGCCGATGACATTGAACATCCGATCCAGTTCATTACCAAAAATAAGCATGATCAGTGCGACAGTAAAAACCGTAATGCTGGCAATCGCCATCACGGCAATGATCGTATTTTTTTCTCTTTTCACGTTAAATCACAATCTTTCTTATAATGATTATAGGGTTATCATTTTCATCTATTATAACACTTTTTTACAATATATTTACAATTGAATTGCTCATCAAGATTAACTTGACAATTTGCTGTATTCAGTTTATAATTGAATTAGAAATTAATCATTGCTTAGAGAGACAGAGCGAAGACAAAATGTGGATGATTTTTAGCCTATTTTGCTTTGCTATTTATTTTATAAGAGAAGGGATGGACATCATGTTACAAGATCAAAAGATTATTCCCGCCATCAGCAATCATCAAGATTTGAAACGGTTTCTGCAATTACCTTTGACGTACGGCATCTTAATGAATTTTCAACTCGCACAGCTGCCTGACTTGGTCAAACTCATGAAAGACAATAAAAAGAAAGTCTTGATCCATTCTGAACTCATCCGAGGTTTGTCATCCGATGAATTTGGTGCAATCTACCTAATCCAGTCACTTCAAGTCGATGGGATCATCTCGAGCAAACCGAAAGTGATTGAGATTTGCAAGAAACGAAATGTGATTGGGATCTTACGGTTTTTCCTCAAAGATTCCATATCACTCGAACAAAGTCTGGAAATGGCAACCAAGGTAGATCCTGATTATTTGGAAATCTTGCCTGCATTATCGGTTGAAATCATTCCCGAAATCAAAAGTCGAATCCGGATGCCCATCTTCATGGGCGGGCTGATTCGAAGTGAAGCACAAATTAAAAAATGTTTGGAATCTGGAGCAGTCGCAGTGACAACATCCAATCCGGCATTCTGGAATATCGGCAAGTTAATCTAAAAAAGAGACGAGAGAGAAAATGCAAACCATTGCCTTTTCTCTTTTATTTTAAAAACAGGAGGAATCATGTACGATTATGTCATCATTGGTGCCGGTATCATCGGTACCACCATTGCAAGAGAATTATCCAAATACCCACTGAAGATTTTAGTCCTTGAAAAAGAAAACGACATTGCCAATCATCAGACCACAGCCAACAGTGCAATCATCCATTCTGGGCATGACCCCAAGCCTGGAACACTGAAAGCCAAATTGTGTGTCAGAGGCAATATGCTTTATATTGCTTTGGAGAAGGAATTATCCATTCCCTTATTGAAAACAGGGGCTTTTGTGGTTGCACATGATCAAAGTGAAGAACAGATGCTCATGCAATTGAAAAACCGAGCGACCATCAACGGTGTTCACGATGCACATCTGCTTTCCGGTGATGAAGCTAGACTTCAAGAGCCGAATTTGACCAAGAAGGCAACGATGGTCTTGTCACTGCCTTCAACCATGGTCACCTATCCCTGGGAAGTTGCCATGGCAGCGCTAGAAAATGCCATCACAAACGGTGTTTCATTCGAAAAAAACAGCGAAGTCGTGGCCATCCATCCAGAAGAAAGCGATTTTTCGATTGTTCTTAAGTCAGGCAAAATCATCAAAACCCACCACATCATCAGTGCATCTGGTATCCTTTCCGACCACATTGCTGCCATGCTTGAACGTGATGTTCCCTATACCATTCATCCCAGAAAGGGAGAATATTACGTTTTAGATCGCAAAGCCAAGCATCTGTTCAGTCATGTGCTCTATCCACTCCCGACAGAAAAAGGAAAAGGTGTTCTCATTGTTCCTCAAGTCCACGGCAACATCCTGCTTGGACCTACCAGTACACCTGTCGAATCCAAGGACACAGCATCAACCACACCCCAAGGGATGGCACAAATCCGGGAAGACTTGAAACGTCTTGCCGACAGTATCCCGTTTGAACTGATCATCCGTAGTTTTGCTGGTATCAGAGCTTCTTCTTCCTATGATGATTTCTATATTCAGGAATCGAAGGAAGTCAAAGGATTTTATCATGTCGCTGGCATCGATTCCCCAGGTTTGACTGCCGCACCTGCAATCGCTGAATATCTTGTTCAAGAAGTACTCAAGATCAGTGTTTCAAAAAAAGAACAATTCAATCCCATCAGAAAAAAGCAAAAAGCGTTTTACAGTCTGTCACCTGAAGATCGGAAAGCGTTAATCAAGACAGATCCACGATATGGCAACATCATCTGCAAATGTGAAAAAATCACGGAAGCAGAAATCGTATCTGCGATTCATGGCGTTACAGGAAATGATACCATCAAAGGTATAAAGAAACGCGCACGCGCGGGAGGTGGTTTATGCCAAGGCGGATATTGCGAAAGCCTTGTCCTCAAAATCATCGCAAGAGAAACCGGAAAACCACTGAACAGTATCAATTATTACGCAGAGAACACACCCATTCTGGTTGTTGAAACGAAGGTGAAAAAATGAAAACAGATATTGCTATCATCGGTGGAGGTGCAGCGGGATTATCCGCAGCACTCTCGGCACATGATCCTAACATCAGTATCCTCGTCATCGAACGTGAAAAAACATTGGGTGGCATTCTCAATCAGTGCATTCATAACGGATTCGGACTTCACGTTTTCAAAGAAGAGTTGACAGGTCCAGAATATGCAGCACGATTCATTCAAACGTTTTTAGACAAAAAGATCGATTTCAAACTGCATACGACGGTCTTGGACATCAAAAAAGAGCAAGACTTCGTCTTGACAGTATCCAGTTTGGAACAAGGTATGGAAACCATTCATGCAAAAGCTTTCATCTTGTCTTCGGGATGTTATGAGCGGACACGCGGTTCTATCCAGATTCCTGGCGAACGACCCAAAGGCATCATGCCAGCGGGTAGTGCACAACGCTATTTGAACATGGAAGGTTTTTTAGTCGGCAAACGCATCTTCATCTTAGGCAGTGGAGATATCGGGTTGATCATGGCCAGACGTATGACTTTAGAAGGTGCAAAAGTGTTGGGCGTTGCAGAAATCATGCCTTATTCCAATGGTTTAACGCGCAATATTGTCCAGTGTCTAGATGATTTTGATATTCCGCTTTATCTCTCTCACACAGTCACGGATATCCGTGGTAAAGATGTCTTAGAAGGCATTACCATTCAAAAAGTGGATGAGTATTACAAACCTATTCCAGGCACCGAATTGAACTTTGAAGTCGACACTCTACTCCTTTCAATCGGCTTGATTCCTGATATTTCCCTATTCGAATCACTTCAGATTCAGAAAAGTCCAGTCACAAAGAGTGCTGTTGTCAATCAGTTTTATGAAACCAATATCGAAGGACTTTTTGTGTGTGGCAATGCACTTCATGTCCATGATCTCGTGGATTGGGTCACCGAAGAAAGCGAAAAGGCTGGTCATTGCGCAAAACACTACATTTTAAGTGGGGCAAGCGAAAACAGAAATGAAGTCAGTGTCAAGCCCGGCAACGGCATTCGCTATGTGGTTCCGCAACTGATTGATTTTTCAAGAAATGAAATACCGATTGAACTGTCATTCAGAGTCACTAAAAAGATGGAACAAGGCATATTCAAGGTTTATCAGAACAATGTCTTGATCAAGACAAAGAAAGCCAAATACATCGCACCTGCTGAAATGGAACATCTATTGATCAAACCAAATGAGTTCATTTCAAAAGATCCTATCGAACTGGTGCTCGAGGAGGTTGTATCATGAAAGAAATGACTTGCATTGTCTGTCCTGTCGGTTGTCATCTTTCTGTCGATGACGCACTCAAGGTCACCGGTAACCGGTGTCCTCGCGGTGAGCGTTATGGCATCGATGAAATGACACAACCCAAACGAATGCTGACATCAACGGTGAGAACACTGTTCAGTCATCATCCAAGATTGTCCGTCAAGTCCCGAACTGCTTTACCCAAAGGGATGATCTTTGAAGCAATATCGGTACTGGATAGCATAATCATCGATAAAAATGTTAAAATAGGAGATGTCATCGTCTCAAATATCATGAATACAGGTGTTGATATGATAGCAACTTCTGAACTATCGATTGACACTTTAAACGGGAGATCCAAATGAAATCATACATTTTGTCCATCGATCAGGGGACAACCAGTACCAGAGCCATCATTTTTGACAAAGATTCCAATATCATTGCTATGGCCAGTGAAGAAATCAAACAGATTTATCCGAAACCAGGATGGGTAGAACACAACGCCAATCAGATTTGGGTTAGTGTCTTGGCAGTGATGGCAAGATGTTTGCTCGAAGCATCGCTGAAGGCTTCTGACATTCATGCCATCGGCATCACCAATCAAAGAGAAACTACTGTCGTTTGGGACAAGGCAACAGGCACTCCAATCTATAATGCGATCGTCTGGCAATCACGCCAGACATCAGATATTTGTGACGATCTGAATCAAAAAGGTTATGGTCCCTTGTTCAAGCAAAAGACCGGATTATTGATTGATGCCTATTTTTCTGGTACGAAAGTCAAATGGATATTGGACAATGTACCTGGTGCAAGAGCACGCGCCGAACGTGGTGAATTATTGTTTGGAACCATTGATTCATGGCTTGTTTTCAAACTTACCGGTGGTAAACACATCACAGATTACACCAATGCGAGCAGAACATTGCTTTATAACATCTTTGACTTGAAATGGGATGAGGAATTATGTCAGATTCTTTCCATTCCCATGTCCATGCTTCCAAAAGTCAAATCATCTTCCGAAGTTTATGGAAAAACCATCCCTTATCATTTCTTTGGTGAATCCAAACCCATCAGTGGCATCGCAGGGGATCAGCAGGCAGCATTGTTTGGTCAGGCATGTTTTGAAAAGGGTGCTGTCAAGAATACATATGGTACAGGTTGTTTCATGTTGATGAACACAGGTAGTCAACCTGTCGTTTCAGAACATGGCTTGCTGACCACAATTGCATGGGGTATCGAAGGTAAGATCACTTATGCGCTTGAAGGCAGTGTCTTCGTCGCCGGTTCGTCTGTCCAGTGGCTCAGAGACGGTATCAAACTCATTTTAAGTGCTTCAGAAACCGAAGCGCTTGCCAATGCTTTAGCGTCAAATGAAGTTGG
>DITG01000031.1 GCA_002422045.1 Acholeplasmataceae bacterium UBA6190 | reverse complement strand
AAAAACACCAATGATGAGTGGATTTTTGATGATATTCATGATCATTTTTGAAAAACTGATGCGTTCGCCCAATTCGTTTCTCTGAAACATGGATAACGCAACAATAGAGAGTATATTGGCAAGTGGAATGGAAACTGCTGAAAGGAGTGCAACGACCACAAGTGCTTCAAATCCGCCTAAAGTCTGTGCAAGGGGAATGCCAATCAGTGCAAAGTTCGATCGAGTGATGGCTTGAAGCATGACACCTTTTTGATTGACTGGTTTGACGGTGATGGTCACAACGATAATCCCTAACGTGAAGAATGCAAGTGTGATGGCCACTGCAAATAAGACAACACCCCACTTGATTTCTGAAAAGTCTTCAATCATATAGACATTGTAAAACAATAGTGCTGGCAGTGCGATCCGGAAGACATATTTGTTGAGCAAATTAAAAAAATGCACATCAAAGAAATGTGTGCGTTTTAATAGATAGCCTAAGCCTATCAAAACGACAATGGGCATGATGGCGTTCATTGCAAAAATAAAAGTACTCAAAGGACCGCCCTACTTTCCGTGGATTCTTTTCTATTTTACCACATCTATTGCATTCGCATGCTCTCTATAGAGCATAAAAAAAAGTAAGTTTGCACTTACTTTTCACTGTCTTCGGTATTGGATTTCAGCATTTGATTGAGTTTGTCTTCCGTCTTTCGGTTGCGTAGCGAAGCATATAGAATCACCAGTGAATATCCGACCGCATAAATCAAGCCTAGGATATAGATTGCAAATGAACGTCTAAACAGATAAGTACCATACATCCATCTGAGGAAAATAGGAATTGGCGCCATGATCAGATAACCGAAGATGACATTGAGCACGCCGTTTCCCCATGTTTTTTTGAAAACAATAATGGCAAATGTGATGGATAACGATGTGAGTATTCCACCCCAAAAGAGTGGTCTAAAAGGTATGGTCATCTCTAGTCTTCTCATCAATCCAAGCGCCAATAGATAAATCACTAGACTTGTGATGGTGAACACTTTGTAGAAATGGTTGAGAAAAAGTTTCATGACGATTGCCCTCCTAGCTTGGATTTGAGTGACTGCACATAGGCTCTTGAGATCTCGATGCGATCACCATTGATCAGTGTAGCTTCCAGTTTTCCGTTGAAAGTAGATTTAAATACTTTGATTTTTCGATAATTGAGCACTGTCTGTTTATTCACACGAATGAGAGAATCAAACGATTCTTCAAGTTCAGCAAGACGATATTTGCAGCGATAGACATCGTTTTTGGTATACAAAAGGCATTGGTCTTCCATACTTTCGATGTAATAAACTTCATGCTGTCCAAAAACAAAATGATCTCCATCTTTCTTGCCGGAAAGTTCAATGTCTTTGGTATTGAGTTGTTCGATCAGACGATCGATCGACGTATCTTTTTCATCACACTCGATCGTGATGACTGGCTCACCGAAGGATGGTTGTTTTTTTAAGATGATTTTCATGCATATACCTTACCTTTTCAACATGATGATATCAAAAAAAGACGAGCGGTTCAAAACAAAATCTCTATGATACGAAAAAGACCCCTTAAGATGCAAAAAGAAGTTAGCAAGCTAACCTCTATGCTTTCTTGGTGTAATCCTGTTTTCTGATGGATCCATCAACTTTGTGGATGACTACCGAAGATCCTGCGCTTTCTGCCAATCCTTCAGCGAATTCAATGGCTTCTTTCTGAGTATCAAAGAATTTGATGGTCTTGGTTGAACCTTCTTTTCTGACACGCCATTTCTTGAAGTTGTCTGAATCTTCATCCTTATTTTGCGAAACATGATATTTAGCAATCTTAGGCGTCTTTGACTCCTGAGTCTCTTCCACAGATTTCTTGACTTCCGGCGTTGGCTTTTGTTCCTGTTGAACTGGAACGACTGGCTCTGCTGGTTTGGTTTCCTCAACCTTGACTTCTACTGGTTGTTCTGCAACCTTCTCTTCAACTTTGACCGCTACTGGCGTTTGAACGCTTTGTTCAGCAGCTTCTTCTTGTGCAAGTCTAGCTTTTTCAGCTTCAATTGCTTTTTTCTGGGCACGACGTTTTCTAAAAAAACACATAGATAACCCTCCTCACTTATAATTCCATTATAGTACATATCAGACAAAAGACAACCCAGAGGATGTCTTTCATTACATATTTTTAGGATATCTTGACAAATCAAGATGACATTGGAGCCATGACAGAGACAATCCGGATGATCGTCGTAGTGTTTCCATGAACATCAGTTACCGTATACGTGATGGTATAATCTCCAACGCTATCGACGACATCTCCACTGACTGTGATGCTACTGATTTCACTTTCATCAATGGCTTCTACACCTGAATCATTCCACGTTTCTCCGATCATGACGGTATCAATCCCAGGGTTCAAGACAACAACAGGTGCAGTCTGATCAACCACATTGACTTTTCGTCTGATGACTTTGGAGATCCCACCATATGTTGCTTCGTAAACGATTTCATATGTGCCGACACGATGGATATCAACATCGGTAAAAATGATCACGACATCCAATGTTCTCAGTCCGTAACTTGCTTGTGCAAATGCATCGATATGGGGGGTTCCTAGTTCGATGGTATCGATACCTGGATTCAGTTCCATGTTCAGATATTCGCTATTGACTTCACTGCACCCAGATAACAAGATGAGTAGGGCCATGATGATCCATAAGGTCCATGATCTCATCGGAACCACACTCCCTTCTTATCTTCAACAAACAAAACAGGACGCTTATGATAATCGGTTTCCTCTAGGATATGGATGACTTTTGTTTTTTGAACAGTCATCGTCTGATAAGTCAGCGTATAAGTCAGCACGTAAACTCCAGGAATCGTCGTGTTGACTTCACCTGAAACAGTAAGTGTACCAATCGATCCACTAGCACCGGCATCTTGATAGGTATCGCCTACTTTCAGTGTTGTGACATCCGGATGAAGTGTGATTTCAAGTGTGGGGATGGGCAAAATGACATGAATGATCCGATATCTTGTATCAATAATCTCCTGATCATGGATGATATCATAACGGATCATGTATCTGCCTATCTGCTCTGTATCAAGATCTGAAGTCATCTCGAGATGAAGCAGATGATCAAAAAGCGAGATACCCGCATCCACATGATCAAATCCTTGAACAATCGTATCAACGCCTGGCAACAATCGGATGGATTCTTTCAGATAAATCATGGTGTAGACTGGGTAAATCTCCAAATCTTCAGTCACGAATATAGCAGATGAACTCCAGCCTGAAAACTGATAGTCAAATGATGGTGATGATGGCTTGATGGGGCCATCAGGCAATTGGACTGATCCGCCGTATAAAACAGATTCCAGGAGTATGATCGTTGTGAAGTCACTGTCATAGACTGTGACATGGTAAAGACCATCATCAAATCTAGCATAAAGGGTCAAGTCTGATTCAATCACTGAGACTTGGTATGCATGAGTGAGTGATGCGTCAGTGTACCAACCAATGAATGGATAGATGCCTTCTGGAATATAGAGTGTTGGCAATTGATGGTAATTCAGAATCACTTGAGCGTCAATTTCTCCGTTTGTCATGAATGTGATGGTGAATTGTGTGGGTGCAAATTTGGCATAGAGTGTGAGATCACTGGTGATGATACCACCTGTATATGGAGTTTCATAGGTATCTTCCAAATACCATCCTAAAAAATCATGACCGATCAAACTCGATGAATCCGGCGTAAAATACTGATCGTAGACAACAGAGGCAACGGGTAAAGGCGTCCCTGTTGTGACATAAGTCACTGTATGGTTGTTCGGGATGAATTTCGCCCAAAGTGTGGATGCAACCGATAACGTATCGACTCCCACTTGAAAGACAGTGGTGAATGCTTGGTCTCGGTACCATCCTGCAAAGGTATACCCTGTCTTGGTAGGATTTTCAACATAAAATGACATGTCTTTGGCAACATTCATGACTGGAATTTGGGTTCCACCATTGGTCTCAAATGTGACAGCAACATAATCGACGAGCATCGCCTGATAGGCATCAACGAGTCCATATCCATAATAGATATCATAGCCTTGCGTGCCCAAATCGTTGGCGGTTGTGATGAGTTTATTCATGATGTCTTCATCTGTAAATGCAGATAGATGAGAAATCATCAATCCAATCACACCTGATACCATAGGTGCGGAAAATGATGTACCGTTGGCTGTGATGTATCCGTTATTGAGTCCGGTGGTCACGATGCCTTCGCCAGGTGCAACCACATCGACCATGTCATTGTACATAGAAAATGTAGACAAAATCGCATTCGAGTTGACGGATCCGACTGAAATGACACCTTGATAGGATGCCGGATATACTTTGACTGGTGTACCTGTATCCGGATTGGCTTCATTGAAATTACCACTTGCGGCAACCACGATGACACCTGCATTTCTGGCATCTGTGATTGCGTTTTGGACGAGACTATTTGATGATTTGCCACCTAAAGACAAATTGATGACATCTGCACCAACACTGGTGGCATAACGGATGCCTTCAATGATGGATGAATCGCTAAACGTATCGGATTCGTCAGCTTCTGTCGTGGCGTTATCCAGATTGTTGGCTTTGATGACAAGTAAAGATGCGTTTTGAATGACACCTGCAATCCCTTTTTGATTGCCTTTGATGGCTCCAATCACACCAGCAACTGCAGTGCCATGGCCATTGTCATCTTCAACATAGGATAAACCAACCTGTTTGGATCTAGAATTGTAGGAAAGCGGTGAAATCCTATTGACGAATTCTTCATGATCGGTATCGATACCGCTATCGATGATGGCAATCATGACACTTGATGAGCCTTCAGATAATAACCAAGCATTGGTTAAGTCCAGCAATCCAATGGCATATTGCTCGTTGTAGTAGGGATCAGATAGAGGTTGTGTCCATGGTGGAGCGAGTCTTGTTGACTGATGATTGAGAGTGAATCCTGATTCAAGAAGTGTTGGCACTTGTGAGGATGTTGCATGATAAATTGCATATCCAAAGTCTGAATAGTCAAAAAGATGAACATCATAAAATTCAGAAATCTCTTGGGCATGTTCTACAGATTGGACTTCATAGAGCATTTCAGTGATGGGTGCTTGGGATGGTGATGTTGAAATGAAAAAGAACCCCAATAAGAGTATTGAAGTGAATATGAAAAAGCGATTGATCTTTTTGATCATTGCCTCACCACCTTCTATTCATCATACGGATTACATCCGTGATTTATTGGAAAATTCTACTGTCGATGACTCACATTCTATCATAATCTATTGAATGTGTCAAAATAGCCACACGAAAACATGCTATACTGAAAAAAAGAGGTGAAAAGATGCGAATCATCCATGCATATTTTTCTCCTAATGGGGAAACTAAAAAAATAGCCAATCATTTTCATCAGCAACTTGGTGGTGTCATTGTCGACTTATCCTTAAACGATCATGAGTTGATGGACTCGATTTCAGACAGCTTACTCATTTTGTTTTGTCCTGTGTACAGTCAACAAATACCCATACCTTTAAGGACTATTTTACCTTTGTTAAAGCCAAAAGCATTGGTTATCATGCTCACTTATGGAGGTTTTTCTTATGGAAATGTACTCTATGATATTAAGAAGATGATGAAACCTGTCGAAGTCGTTGGATATGCAATCACACCGGTAAAACACGCCTATATTGAGCAAAACATTGCGATTGACTTTAGTCTCTACCATCCCATCATTGAACGCATCCAACATGAAATCTATGAATCTACACCTATCCCTTATCGGATGAGAAACATTTTTGCCACATTTTTCGAAAAAAAGAGAACTCAGTATAATTTTCGACTGAATTTTAATCGTGAATTATGCACACAATGTGGTTTATGCATCAAACACTGTCCCACACATGCTATCAATTCAATGCTTGATGTTTCTGATCTATGTATTTCATGTGGGCACTGTGTTTCGGTTTGTCCTGAAAAAGCAATCGATCAACGTTTATCCTTAGGGTTACGAATCTATATGCTTCAAAAGCAAAAGACTAGCGTCATTGTTCGCTAGTCTTTTTTTGAATTATGTTCAAATACTGTTTCATTATTTGACATTCATCAACTTCGATGTAGGTAAATCCCATATGCTGGTTGATTTCAGAGATTGCTTGTTCTCGATCGATATGTCGTTGATAGGACGCTAATGAAATTTCAATCGAGGAAAAGGGTATCATGGCTGTTTTCATCTCGAAAAAATTCATAAACTGAGTATACTCTTTGCATTTCTCAATCGTACAACTGGTGTGAAGACCTTTGCCTACTACAGATGGTGGTACCCATCCAACTTCAGTTTCAATCAACTGTTTAACAGCATTCCAATCGTAATGTCCCCCTGAGATATCATTAAAATCAACGTGCACAAATGCAGGTACTTGACCTGTCAAAGATGAATAACGAATGCTCTTTTTTAGTGGTCTTAGCAGTTCAGGAACCTCGTGAAGTGAAGCTGTCACATGACTAACGAGCGTATTTTCATAACCTGACATTTTTTTGAGTATTGAGTCACCATAGGCAAGTTGTCTCATGGTCATGATACTTTCAAATTGACCGGTTTTATAGGGTTTTCTAAGTGTCAGCAAGCGCGCCGTGTTTACAACATATCGGATAATGGTATGATTGGTTTTTTTATAAGCTGCTTTCGGTGCTAAGTGATTGAAATAGAGATTCATCATTTGAACAGGTTCATTACCCAAAACAAAATAGGGCACTTTTTCTGAAACCATCAGAGGATAAAATAGAACATATGCAAGTGAAGGACAGGCACAAGTGTTATTTTCTAGTTTGTACAATTGATGGTAGATTTTTAGCAGATCGACATCTTGTACTTTTCTCGTCACAAATTCGACATTTTGCAAACGTTTTTTTGCGTTTTCGATTGACTGTCTTGCACTTTCGCTCATGAATGGAATTTCCCATGTCAAAGCAAGCACTCGTAAATTCAAGACTTTCGAAAGATGATAGAGCAAATAAGATGAGTCTTTGCCTCCTGTATAGAATAGGGCAATGTCAAATCTTGAATGTTTGGCCTTTTTAATATGGTTAATGAGTGGCAATACACTTTTCATGTCTTTCACGTCTGAAATAGATTGACACATTGGACATCGACCTTGCTGATCAAACTCAAGACCCGGTATGATGAAGTCATTGGCAACGCAAGTCATACAAAATTGGGCATCTTGCAGGTTATGACGTGGATGCTTGAGTTGTTCTGGTTTCACGACAATACCCTGTTCAATCCAAGGTTTGATGATAGATAGTTCATGTTCAGTCAAGACTCTAGGCAAAGATGCCAGTAACTGATAGTCTTGTTTACTGATTTTGAGATGATTCTTGAATAAGTAAGGTTTCGATCTCATTCCATAATAATCCAGAGAATTGCTGTTCAATTTCCAGCGATACTGAAGATGATACATGTTGACATCCTTTCAAAAAATACCCCATCGTGGGGTATTGAATTGATTATTCTTTGTTTTCTACTTTTTCTTCTTCCTTAGCACTGCCAAGAAATTTCGGTAAATCCATGCCCGCCATATCAAAAAGTTCTTTGAGTGGTGGAATTGACTTGAATAGTGAAGAAGCAAAATTCGCTGTTGAGGTTGTACCGTCTTTGGAACCGGAATCCCAAACCGTGATCTTATCGAACTTAAGGTTCTTGATGGCATCTACTTGAATCTTCACGAGTGTTTCCAGTTTGTCTGCAATGAGCAGTTTGATGGCTGCATCTGGGTTATCACCTGCAGATTTCACGATTTCTTTGAAACCTTCGGCTTGCTTGGATAGAATTTCAAGACTACCGCGTGCTTCAGCATCCAATTTGGCAAAGATCGCATCCGCTTCCCCTTTGGCCTTACGTCTGATTTCTTCAGCTAGTGCTTCTGCTTCGATGACTCTGCGCAGTTTTTCGATTTCAGATTTGACAATGATATCAGCTTCAAGGGTTGCCTTTTCACGGCTAGCACGTGCAAGTTCTGCGGTTTGTTCTGCTAAATATGCATCTTCAAGTGCTTTAGCAGCAGCAATTTTTTCTGCAGTCATAGCTCTTCTTAAGGATTCCGCTTCAATTTCACGACGTGTCGCATTCGTTTGAGATACATCTCCAAGGGATTTGTTTTCCCCTTCGATGGCCTTAGAGTTGGCGACAGCAACTTGAATTCTTTGATCTCTTAATGCATTGGCTTCACCAATCGAGCCGTCACGATTCTTTTCAGCAACTGACTTTTTGGCATCGTTGATTGCTTTGGCTGCAGCTTCTTTACCGAGCGCTTCAATATAACCAGATTCATCATTGATATCGGTAACGTTCACGTTGATGAGTCTTAACCCAATCTTTTTGAGTTCAGTTTCCACGTTACCTGATACGGCTTCAAGGAATTTGTCTCTGTCGGTATTGATTTCTTCAATATCCATGGTAGCAATGACCAAACGGAGCTGACCAAAGATGATGTCTTTGGCAAGTTCTTGAATTTCAGCCATTTTCAATCCTAAAAGTCTTTCAGCCGCATTTTGCATGACTCCGACTTCTGTTGAAATACCTACGGTAAAGCGTGATGGAACATCGATTCTGATGTTCTGTCTGGAAAGTGCATTGGTCAAGTCAACCTGAATGGACATCGGTGTCAAATCTAGAAACTGGTATGCTTGAATGAATGGATAGATGAACTTAGCACCCCCATGAATACAAGATGCAGATTTGCTGCTGCCATCCACGTTGTTTCCTACTTTACCATAAATGACCAAAATCTTATCCGATGGACATTTCTTAATCCGTGAAACAATGAAAACCAAGATTGAAAAACCGATGATCAGGATGGTAGCGACGAGTCCTGCTGCACCGTCCATATTAACCCAAATATTGAACATGTGTAATCTCCTTTTTGATTATGATTTTGATCTGACGATCAATGTATTCTGATCTTCCATACCAATAACTTCGACAGTTGATTTTGGAAGCAAATCCTCTTTTTCGTCTGTCATCGCATCAATTTCTGCCAAACGCTCCTGGATGATGATCGTGACTTTGCCTTTGCCAGACTTTGATTTAGGAATTCTCATGTAGACGGTTGCCATTTTGCCAATGGCATGATGATAATCCAAATTACCTTCGGATTCCAACTTCATCGCGGTCTTGAATGCTAATGCTTGTAGATAAGCTGCTGCGACCCCAAGGATCACTCCAAATACTGTACCAAAAATCGGTCCTACGACAGGTGCGAGCAAATAAGCAACCCAAGCGCCAATCGACAGAAACACCAATACCCCTCTGACCGAGAGAATTCTGAGTCCTGCAATGCTCGAAAGCGGTTCATCGTTTGAAAGATCGATATCCATATCTGGTATATCAACGCCATCGTATTCCGCACCATCAATGCCAAAGAGCATAAGGATCAGAAAGATCACCATGACACCGCTGGCAGAGACTGCGATAATGAACATGACTTGCTGAAAAACACTGAGTGATTCCCACCACATTTTTATAGCCCCCTTTGTTGAATTTAATTACATTTTATCATAGATTCGTCTTTCAATGTGTGTTTATTTTTGAATTTTTAAGGTTTACTGGATTCAAGCGACTCGATACTTTTCAAACCAATCCGTGATGGATTCAAGACGCTTGATTCTGGCCTGTGGTTTTCCACTTCTGGAAAGTTCATGCGTCTCGCCTTTGAACCAAATCAGTTGTGTGTCGAGTCCATTTTCTTTGAGTATCGTATAAAATTGCATAGCTTGCTCGATTGGACATCTGTAATCTGAATCTGAATGGATGAATAGGAGTGGGGTATGGACCTGAAGTGCATATTTCATGGGTGACTGAGCCCACAGTTTCTCAGTATCGATGATGGGATGACCACCTGTTTGATCAGATGAAAAATAATAACCGATATCCGATGTGCCATGGAAAGAGAGCCAGTTCGAAATGCTTCTTTGTGTGACTGCTGCCTTGAAACGATCCGTATGACCGACAATCCAATTGGTCATGAATCCACCGTAAGATCCACCTGTGACAAACAACCGTTTGACATCGATTGCAGGTATCTTTTTGAGGATATGATCCGTAAATTTCATGATGTCATCATAATCGATGGTGCCATATTTGCCACGAATGTCTGCAAATTCATTGCCTTTGCCATCGCTTCCCCTCGGATTACAGAACATCACAACATAGCCCATACTCGCCCAAACTTGCATTTCATGATAATAGACGGTGCCGTAAACGGTCTTCGGACCTCCGTGGATGTCTAAGATAGCTGGATATTGCTTGCGAGCATCATAATCCTTGGGAAGTAAAACCCATCCCTTGATACCGTGTGTCTTGCCTTTGATGTAATATTCTTTGGGAGTTGCGACGTATTGATTTCTCAGCGCATCAATATTGAATCTGGAAATGATTTCCTGTTTGTCCGATTCGATATCGATTCGATAAAGTTCCTGAAGCTTTTGACGGTATAAAGCAACGACGTGGAGTTTTCCGAACAAGAATGCCATACCTTCTATACTGCCATTGAATGGATAGACTTCTTCAATGTTTCCGGACAAATCCAACGTCATGATACTGTTATGGTCATCGATGGTCGATAGGAAATAGAGTTTGCCATCATAGACTTGATCTGAGGTCGAACTCCCCAGTCGCACATCGGATCCTACGGTGTTCCCGACTGTCTTGCGGTATAGATTAAAGAGGTTGAGTTTTCCTTTTTCCAACAGGAAGATATCTGGATTCTGATTCAAACCATAATCAACCATATCGGAACCAAACACAACCAATTTATCTTCCATCAAAAAGAGATTAGCAATTGAACAATCATTGTCATCATATAATGTTTCCTTGATGCCTTGTTCGACATGGTAGACATGAATATGTGTCGTGAGTTGTCTGATGCCTGTGTGTACTCGGCCTGTAAAATAGATATGTTTCTTGTCTTTTGAGACTTTGGTGACACCGACATGAAAGTCTTGTTCAACCAAAGGCAATATCTTTTTTGTCGCTAGAGTGTAGATGAATAACTGGTTTCTTTGATTGGCTGTAAAACCTTGTCCGTTGAAATAAAAAGGTATTTCATTGATTTCTTCATAGTTTGACATGGATTTCAGTGTCTTCAACAACTTTTTTCTATCCTCTGTGCTATCGGTATACAAACGGTGCTGGATGGTTGACAATGTCGAAGATAGCAAAAGTTTATCTTCAGAAAGTACAGAGAAAATGGTCGTAGGCATTGGGAAAACATAAGCCTTTTCAAGTTTAGACGTGGATATGGTGTAACGGTAATAGATGGTTTCTTTAGACTCTTTGACTGCTTTTTCTTCGGATTTTGTTTTCGCTAACTGACATAAGATCGCATCATCAGACTCCCAGATGAAACTGCCCTTGTTTTTAAGGTCAACCAGCTTGACATGCTGTTTTCCGTCATAACGATACAATTGATAATGATATTCATTCTTCTCCAAGTCAGGTTTGGAAACAACAAATGCAAGTTGTGTTTGTGAGGGATTGGCTTGTAATCCGCTGATGAACTTGAAATCTAGAAAATCCTGAATCTGTACTGGTTTCATGACATACTCCCCTTCGCTTTTATATTCTCATTATAGACCTCAAATCATCGATTTCAAAGTTTTTCAAAAATATTGTTCAAAACCATCAGAAAAATACGAAATTTGTCATCAATTTGTAGTTATGTTTCGATTGATCTTGAATGATGAATCAAAAAAGCACATTGGTTTTCCAAAGTGCTTTCGTATGTATAAAAGATTCGATGTTTCAACAGAATACAACATGAATCACTTAGATGACAAAGTTTCCTTTTTCAAAGACTTTGACAGACTTACCATCTTGTGTGACACCTGTGATTTCCATGTCGCTTGAACCAAACATGAAATCAGAGTGAACCATGGAATTGTTGTATCCGATCTTTTCGAGTTCAGCAATCGGTGTGTTCACACCGTTTTTCACATTCATCGGATAGGCTCTGCCGAGTGCCATGTGACAGGATGCATTTTCATCAAACAAGGTATTCAAGAACAAGATATTGGTGTTTGAAATCGGTGAATCGTGACTGATGAGTGCAATCTCTCCGATATAACGGCTACCTTGGTCTGTATCCAAGAGGTTATCAAGTGCCGCTTTCTCTTGTTTTGCATCGTGATTGACAACTTTTCCATCTTGAAATTCAAGCCAGAACCCATCAATGAGTTTACCTTGGTAGTTGAGTGGCTTGGTTGCTACAACCTTGCCTCTGGTGCCAAACTTGAAAGGCATGGTGAATGTCTCTTCAGTTGGAATGTTAGGATTGAAATAAGCACCGTTGGTTGCATGCTCGCCACCACCTGCCCAAACGTGATCCTTGACCAGTTCAACGATGAGGTCAGTGCCTAATCCGTTCTTGAAGTGCAGATGTTTGAAATTGTAGTGATTGAGCACTTGGTTGTGTTTGAGAAGCACTTGATTATGTTTTTCCCAGTCCTTGATTGGGTCATTGTCCAAAGTGACTCTGGATGCGTTAAAAATGGCGTTCCACAATGCTTCAACGGCATCTTCTTCATTGAGTTTGGGGAAAACTTGTTTCGCCCAGATGGGATTCGGTGCAGCGACAATTGTCCATTGTGCACGATTCCCCATCAGGTGTTCACGGAAAAATCCGATTGCTTTTTGCATTGCAATGCCTGATTTTTGAGCTTTGATCGGATCTACATCGGCATTCAACCCAGGAATTGGTGATGCGATGGAGATGAAGCATGCGCCTTCTTGGACAAGTTCCTGATATTGTTCGATGATCCAAGGGGATACATGCTCAAGATTTGGTAACGTCATGTGTTTGAGTGAACTTCTAGAGACAAAATCGTCTGACCACTGGACAACGACTTGTTTTGCACCTGCGAGATACGCTTCTTCGGCGATTTCGCGTGCGAGTTCTTTCGTTTCTGTTGATGTACGGATGACAGCAATCTGGTCTTTTTGAACATTGGCACCGACCCGTACAGCGAGTCTTGCGAGTTTATTTAATAGTACTTTTGATGGCATGATAACACTCTCCTTATTTACATTAAGTATAGCATGATTATTCGATCAATCCAAGAAAAAAAGGCTTTTTTTCAAAGCCTTATTTGGGTTTGTTTTGGATGTGTTTCCGATCTTTTTCGACATACATCTTCTGATCGACCTTATTCAACAAATCATCAATACTCATTTTATGATCGTAGGTCACGTATCCAGAACTGAAGGATAGGAACTTAAACTGCTGCAAATAGACATTGCGTCTCATGTTCTCGTTGACATTTTGGATATAAAACTCGGGATTCTGATCAGGATGATACACGAGTACAGTGAAAAATTCATCTCCACCCAAACGAGCAACAAACACTTCTTTTTCCGAATAGCCTAATTTCAATGACTTTGAGAATTCAATCAACACACGATCACCGACATGATGTCCGTAAATATCATTAACTTCTTTGAATTTATCCATATCCATCATGATGACATGAAAGTCATGATGATCTTCGATCAGGCTATGAATATAGGTTTCAAGTAAACTTCTTGAATAGACACCTGTGAGAAAATCCCTATTGCCTGAAATGGTTTCCAAAAAGATATAGACCACAATCACCGTGAGTGCTAGAAATGACCATGTGAGCAAATAGTAGGGATAAATCAACTGGATAACAATACCAATCAGAGGGATCACCATGAACAGCATGACGCCTGAGATGATTCTGCGGTTGTGTCCGTCTTTGTGATGAATAACAAGATAAAGCACTCTGAAATATAAGAGGTAAGTCAATAGATATCGGAAAAACATGAGCGATGAGGCAGACCATAGGTTAGTCTCAGTATCGATGGTGTAGAAAACCGGGGTGAAAAAATTCACTAGGAGTATGAACATCATGAATATCGAAGGAAACTGATAATAGAGATATTTTTGGACTCTTTTCTTATTGGAATACAATTTGTAATCCACATAAGATGTCCATAAGCCCATCAGTATGGGTCCTGTGAGTATCAAAAGAAAATTGGAAGCATGTGCCATGACGAATGAGAACAAACCTGATTTTCCGTCATATAGCCAAGTCAGTCCTTCGAAAACAAGACCAAAAATGTTGATGATGATGATCCATGAAAACAGGTTTGAAGAAAAACTATAGATGTCTTGTTTGATTTTTGTCACAACAAAGATGACTGAAAGCATGATGATACTGAATATGCTAATGTCAAAAAAAATCATAAAATCCGACATAATCACACCTCTGATTTCATATTCGATTCATGAATATATTCGATAATTCTGACTTGAGTGGTCGGTCTGCAATAATAATAACCTTGTGCAAAATCGACACCATATTTTTTAACCATGAGCGCTTGTTCTTCGGTTTCGATACCTTCTGCAACAACCTTGAGATTCAGGTGGTGTGCCAAATCGATCATATACTTTAATACGAAGAATTCTTCGGTGTTCTCTTTGATGTTGCCAATGAAACTTCTGTCAATCTTGATGCTATCGATGGGCAGTTTCTGAAGATATGTCAGTGATGAATATCCTGTTCCAAAGTCATCGAGTGCAATGGTGAATCCTAAACGCTTCAACTGATTGAGCACATGGATACTTTTTTGAATATCACTGATGATGGCGGTTTCTGTGATTTCAATGTTGAACTTACGACAATCCAGTTTTTCCTTTTGGATCCAGATCAACAGGTTATTGATGAACTTGTCATTCATCAGCATCGACGCAGACAAGTTGATGGAAACCTTGAATGGCTTCTTTTGCTTTTCCCAAAGGGAGTAATGATCTGCTGCATCCTTAAAGACAAACTCAGTGATTTCTTTGATGAACCCGTTCTTTTCAGAAAGTGAAATGAACTCAAGCGGTGGGATGAATCCTTTCACTGGGTGTTGCCAACGAATCAGGGCTTCAACACCGATTGTGTGATCATTTTTCAGATCGATGATGGGTTGATAATGTAAGCTCATCTCATGATTGATGATGGCTTGTCTCAAGTTATTCAAGATTTCTGTTTGTTGCTTGATGACTGTGACCATTTCATCATCAAAGATCACGAACTGATCCTTGCCCTTGGATTTGGCAATTGACATGGCTGCGTCAGCGTGTCTAAGTAGTGTGATGTAATTTGTGCCATGATCAGGATATAGGGCAATACCCCCACTGAATGTGACAAAAAAATCATCTTTTTCCAAAAGATACGATTTCCTGACAACTTCAATGTAAGATTCGACTTCCGGCATGAACAGTTCCAAACGTTTGATATCGAAGATCGCAAGCACAAACTCATCGCCGCCCATTCGGGCAAGCATGTTGGGATGTTGAATCTTGTTCTTCAAAGATAGTGCTATGGTTTTGATGAGTTCATCACCAACAGAATGTCCTTTGACCTCATTGATGTTACGAAACTCGTCAATATCGAAATAAATGAACCCCATCAATTCATTCGGATGCAGATTGATGCGTTCATTGACTTTTTCTTCAAGCATTGCCTTGTTGGGTAGGCCTGTCAAATGATCATAGAAGGCTAAGTCATAGAGTTTTTCTTCAAGTGTCAATGATTTCCGATGACCTTGATCCAGTTCGACATAAGCATTTTTGAGATCATGGATGGTCAAGATATACATTTCAATCTGACGGTGGATAATGAAGTAAAACCCAATGGCTGTGACAATGGTATAGAATGTACCTTTGATGCTCTGAATAAGAACAAACGTGTCATGGTCAAAATCAAAAAGATTAACGACTCGATCAGACAAAAGAATCCACATGAAACCGAGGATTACATAGAGTGTAATGATTTTGATGGTTGCACTACTCGCATTGAGATTCTGGTTATGCTTGAGTCTGGGATCGCTGTTTTGTCCCCAAGGATTTTTAATCATGCGTTCACCTATGATGAATCTTAACCTTATTATACATCAAAATATGGATGAACATTGACTCATGAACGATAAAAAATTAAAACAGCTGATTGGGGATCAGCTGTGATTTTCATCGATTGCCAGGTTTTTAACCCAATTTTCTTTTCGATAACGCGACAATCCGAAGAACATTTTAGGAATATCCATCGATTGAACAATCAAAAACATGAGCGTTACCGGCAGTTGTGTGAAATGTGCCAGAATCAAGGCGATTGGCACCGGGATGACCCACATGTATCCGGCATCCATCAGGAATGTGGATTTGGTATCTCCGCCAGACCTGAGCGTGAAGTACATGGCGACATTGAAAGAGAAAACCGGAATAAACAGCGCATTGACTCGGATATTGAATCTTGCAATCGATTGCGATGCTTCGGATGCATTGAAGAAATCAACGACAAAGAAACTTAAGATGAACAAAATAATCCCTGCACCGATTGCAATCATCACTGCGAAAGCGATGAGTTTTTTGGCATTATCTTTGGCTTGTTCAAGTTCATTCTTGCCAAGTGTATTGCCGACCATGACAGCGACCGCAGTTGCGATGCCTCCAAAGGTGACAAAGACAAGTTGTGAAATGGTACTTGAAATCGTCACTGCTTCCAATGCATCGGTACCTCTTGATGTGTATGCATAAAAGAATACGGTTTGTCCGCCTGACCACAGTGCTTCATTGAGCATGAGCGGAAAAGCCATGATTAATATGGATGAGAATAATTTGGGACTGATCTTGAGCATATCGAAAACTTTAGAATTGAAGATCTTACCTTTTCTAACCACAAGGATAAGTGAGAGAGAAAACTCAACCCCACGCGCAATTAAAGTCGCGATGGCAGCACCATAGATACCCAATTCAGGAAAACCAAAATGACCAAAGATCAACAAATAATTCAAGATCGTGTTGGTTAAGATGGCGACAATCGATATTTTCAGTAATGGCTTTGTAACGCCAGTTTCACGGAATGTACTTGCAATGGCGACATTCAAAATCCAAGGAAATGCACTCCATCTGATGACCTTCAGATAAATGGCTGCATTACCTTTGATGACACTGCTATCTGTGAACATGCCAATGAGCGGAGAACTGAAAATCGTGAAGATGATGAACGACAATAAAGCCAAGAGAAAGCCGATGATAATCTTGAATCTGAAGGTTTGTCTTAACTTTTCAAAGTCTTTGGATCCGAAGTATTGTGCAGAAAAAATACCAGCGCCACCCATCGCTCCAAAGGTAATCAAGATGACAACGAAATAGAGCTGATTGATGATGGCAACTGATCCCAACTCGCTATTGGGCAAGGATCCTACCATCAAGTTATCGACCAATTGAACGGAAGACGTCAAAAGTTGCTGCAGGACAAGCGGAGCAGCGATGGCGATGATCGATTTATAAAATGACTTGTTTCCGAACAAATGTTTCATGTAAAATAACCTCAGCCTTACAATTATAGCACAGATTGAAATGACTTGACAATCCAAAAAGAAAAAGCCTGTCGGGGACAGGCTAATGCTTGATGTTAGGGTATATCGATGATTCTCAACGTATTGGTTGAACCGTGTTTTTGAGCCCAACCGGATGTGATGATGATGGTTGTTCCGGATGCAAAACCGAAATCTTTGGCCACTTCAATGGCCACTTTGTCATAGAGCGAATAATCCGTGACATTGTGTCTGATGGCTGAAAATACGCCCCAATAGTAGGTCAGTCTCTGACATGTCTCAATGTTGTCAGTGACTGCAATGATGGGCACCGAGGGTCTGAATTTGCAAATACGTTTCGCAGTACCGCCAGTTTCAGTGAATGCAATGATGACTTCCGCTTTTGGAAGAGCGAGTGCTGTTTGTGAAACTGCGATCCCAATGGCATCATTGATGGTTTGTTGCGAAAAATCGATGGCATGTTGTAATTTTTCTTTGTAATTGATGTTATCTTCAATCGCCTTGGCAATGGTATCCATGACCAAGACTGCTTCGACAGGGTATTCACCTGCAGCAGATTCGCCGGATAACATGATTGCATCAGAACCATCTAAGATCGCGTTGGCAACGTCTGAAGCTTCAGCTCTGGTGGGTCTTGGAGAATACATCATTGATTCGAGCATATGGGTTGCGGTGATGACAGGTTTACCCTTTTCATTGGCAAGCTTGATGATTCGTTTTTGATAAAGTGGCACGAGTGAAGTCGAAACTTCAACACCTAAGTCACCTCTGGCAACCATGACACCGTCACTGACATCCAAAATGGAATTCAGATTGTCGACACCTTCTTGGTTCTCAATTTTTGCGATCAGCTCGATTTTTGGGTTGCCATTCTTTTTCATGATATCTCTGACAGCGAGCACATCTTCGGCGCGTCTGACAAATGACAATGCGATCATGTCGACCTTTTTATCGATTGAAAAAATGATATCATCATAATCTTTTTGTGAAATAAATGGCATAGATAGTTTGACATTGGGAACATTGACACCTTTTTTAGTCTTGATGCTACCTGAATTCATGACTTCGCAGCGCAAAATCTCATGATTCAGATTTTCAAGAACATTGAGACGCATCTTCCCATCATCGATCAGCAAGTAGTCTCCTGCTTTGATGTCGTCATAAAGTTCGTTACAATCAATATGAAAACGTTCGCGATTGCCAAGAATCGGTGCTTTATGGACTTCTACTTTTTCGCCACGCTTGAATGTAGCGATATCATTTTCAAATTTACCTGTTCTGATTTCTGGTCCTTTGGTATCTGCAAGAATACCGACAAAACGGTTTTTACGCTTTGCAATGGCACGGATCATTTCAACACGGCGACCGTGTTCTGCCTGATCAGCGTGAGAATAATTCAAACGTGCAACATTCATGCCAGCATCGATCATTTTGTCAATCATTTCTTCATTGTCGATAGCGGGTCCAACCGTACAAACGATTTTTGTTTTTCTTTTCATCTTGTGCCTCCTTGAGACTCTCATCACTATTATACATGATATCGCTTGGTATTTCCACAATGGTTTTGGTATAGAAAACGGTTTCAACTTTCTATTAAAGAAAAAGCCAGATTCTCAGAAGAACCGACTTTCTTTATGTATTACTGAATTCGTTCGTGTTCAAACAGTTTGATGAAGATGTTGGCGATGCTAGGGTCAAATTGTGTTCCTGTGCACCGGGTGATTTCAGTGATGGCTTGTTCATGAGTCAACGGTTTTCGGTACGGTCGTTCAGAAATCATGGCATCATATGCATCAGCAATCGAGATGATCCTTGCACGAATTGGAATCTGATCGCCTGCCAAACCTCTCGGATAACCTTTGCCATCATAGCGTTCATGATGACTCAAAATATCTTCAGCGATATCTTTGTATTCAGCTGAAGCCGTCAAAATCCGGTAGCCGATTTCAGGATGTCGTTTGATTGCTTCCCACTCATGATCATCTAGTTTTCCAGGCTTGTTCAATATGGCTTCATCAATCGCGATTTTCCCAATATCATGCAAATTACTGATGGCTTTAAGCATGCTGATTTCTTCTTTGGACATCTTCATTTCGGTTCCGATTCTTGTACAGATCGTGGAAACACGTGCAGAATGCTTTTCTTCTCTCGGATTTTTTTCGTGCAAGGTATTCAAGATGGTCTTGATGGTTTCTGAACGATGTGAAGAAATCTCAAAGAGCTTATGTGAATACATATCGTTTTCTGCAGCTTTCAGCGTATCTTGAACGAGTTCAGAACTGATTTTGGTGGAGACACCAAATGAAACAGAAATGTTCATGCCATGAATGAGATTGATTTCGATGTTATGCTTCGCCTCACTGATCATTTGAAGCGCTTTGTCTTTGGTTGTGTTGGGCAACATGATGATAAACTCATCGCCACCGATACGTGCAATCCGAGATTCATTTCTAAACGACTTGACGAGTTCATCGGCCACTGTGCATAAGAGCAGATCACCTGCATCGTGTCCAAAGGCATCATTCATGATCTTGAGACCATTGATATCGGCAGAAATAACGGTTAGTGGATAGTATTTTTCCTGATCCAATCGTTGTATCTCTTCAGTATAATAGCGTCTGTTATGTAAATTGGTCAAAGGATCGCGATAACTCAGATATAAGATGGATTGTTCGTATTTTTTACGTTCGCTGATGTCTTGAGAAAATACGGTAACCCCGATCACATCACCGTTTTCATCTGTGATCGGTGAATACTGTTCTTCAACATATTTGCCTGTGACTGACTCGATTTCTGCGATCTGATTATATGATTTTCCTGATAATGAAACATCTAAGTTTTCTTTGATGCGCTGCTTCATTTTGGGATGTGTAATATAGTCCAAAAAACGATGACCTTTTTCAATGTTGATATCATAATATGACTTCATTGAATAGAAATGAAACTCATTGAATGAAAGATACCGATACTCGGCATCGAGTGCGAATACCTCCATGGCCTTGGTCGCATCAATCGATGCCTGTAGGAGCAACTGTTGATTCTTAATCTTCAGCAAAGCAGCAAGTCTTTCACTTTGATTGTGGACGATTTTGGCAAGAATCATGGTTAACACCGGGTAAAGCAACATAAATGGCAAGACGGTTCGTTCAATGACTCTGAGTGGATTGACTGGAATCGCAAGAAAACAAAGTAAAGTGATCATGGTCGAAAAAATACCAAGCATGTAATATTCTAGATATTCCGATTTGAATGTTTTGAATATTTTCCGTATCCGAGGCCAGAAATAACCAAGCAACGACGTTGTGATGATGGTCAGCACACCGGCATATACCCCTGGACCTCCTCTACCTATTCGATAGATGATCCCAATGGCTGCGGCAACCACAGTCGTAACACCACCAAAGAAAAGACCGATCACACTGTAGAGTACGTTTCTCGTGTCAAAGAAAAGTCCTTCTTCAAGTTTCCATGGATACATCATGATGAGAACTGCAATCAGTCCGAGTGCAACGCCCAAGCCGATACGATATCTGAGTTTGCCTGAATTTTGTTCAAAATTGGTTGCTGCATAGATAAAACCCAATCCAAACAGCAAGATTCCATTTTTGATGAGATCACTGAGCACTAGCAAAGCATCGTTGATAAAATCCATGGCATACCTCCTCTACATTCTTACGTTTTTATTATATCACCAAATCTCTATTTAAAAAATAAAGGCACCATTACGGGTGCCTTGGTGTCTACTATGAACCTGGTCAATCATGTGGCAGATGATGTGCCACGATTTCCCTTAGGTGATCGTTAGAAGTATAGGCAAACGAGCAATCAACTATGCGAGGAATGTTTCTTGAATAGCCAATGCACTCAACAGATCGATACTGTTGAGTTGGATGCCCCACTCTACAACTTTCTCAAGAATTGCCCCCTTGATTCTTGCCTGTAGAGCGAACTTTTGTTCTGAGATACTCTGAGTACCATAATTCATGATATACTTCTTCGTAACCTCAACAATCATACTGCGCATGAACTGGTCCACTTGAGCATCATGAAAATCTTTTTCATCGACCACATCGTATAAAACGAGCAAACTGATCGACATCCGAGGTTCATCATCCACCTCGATGATTTCACGATTGAGAGAAAGTTTTCGATGAACATCATAGAGCACCATGCGTTCAACAAATGGCACCACAAAATGAAGTCCTGGTGAAATGGGTCTGTAAAATTGTCTTCTTCTTAATATCAAACCTGTTTTCTTTGAAGGAACAAGTTTAATTCTGGAAAGCAAAAACAAAGAGAGTGAGATCGCTGTCAACATGGTGATATACATCGCAAAATCAAGCATTATTCTTGCCTCCTTAGACAATTTTTCATGGATTTTCTTCGTTTTCTTGAAATGAAAAGGAGAAATGCCACTTTCTCTACTACAGTTTTATCATGCGCTATACGAAAAAAACAGGGCGTATATGACCTATTCGGCACAAATACACACTGTCTTCATTTATTTTTATCATATATTGAACCAATGTTACTGACTGGATATCATTTTAGGGTCGCTTTTTTTCTTTAGGTATGAAACGGTTATAAAAAAGTTCAAATGGATTGGCTTGCATCGATTTGATTTGAAATAACATCACAATCAGGAAGAATACGGATAGTGGTATGAAAAACACTTTGTTCATATAATCATGAGGTTGAAATTTCTGATGATGAAAATAGGAAGAAAAGTGTAGCTGGTTGAATGTCATATAACCGGTCACAACGAAAAAGAGAATGAAATTGTCATTGAGTGCCGTTAGGATGTAAACAGCCATCACGAGATAAGTGATGAACAACAACTGATACCACGCATGCTTATGTGTTGTCTTATACAACAGTGTTCCACCTTCGAGGAGTATCAAAAAGAAAATCAATCCAAGGAAAAACATGATGATGGATCCGTCTTTAGGGACATCAGCACTTTGGAAGACACTTAAAAACAGTCCTAAGCCAAATGCGACGATATAACTGTAGACCTTCTGTAATTTTCCTCGGGTAAGCCAGAGGATGAGGGTTGAAAGCAACATGATCACTGAGCCTATGACCCCATAGATGATGGAGGATCCTGAAAGCGAGATGCTGATGTAGGTCAAAAAGATGATCAACGTATTGATCAGATGAATTTCCATCAGTTTGACGATTCGGTTGCGTTTGATTTTCAAGATCATGACCTCTACTTTCCTAACTGTTTGCACGATTGCTTGATTCTCCTTGATGAGAAAACAAAAAACAA
This sequence comes from Acholeplasmataceae bacterium UBA6190, assembly GCA_002422045.1. Taxonomy (GTDB): domain Bacteria; phylum Bacillota_I; class Bacilli_A; order Acholeplasmatales; family Acholeplasmataceae; genus Peloplasma. The sequence continues at coordinate 376 of DITG01000031.1, read as the reverse complement.
TGTTCGTTTGCTGTTGTGTTGATGAATCTTCTATATGAATGTTAACTGCAGATGATGTTGATGAAAAAAAAGTTGAATCTTTTGTGCACCAAATACCCATGTGGGTGGTGCGGCTGATGGGATTCGAACCCACATACCGAAGTACTACCGCCTGAAGATAGCGCGTCTGCCAATTTCGCCACAGCCGCATCGTGACTTTGATTTCATTATACACGAAACTCTTGATAAAGACTATTATCCTATTTCGATTCAGAATCACATCATGTTTCAGGCACATGCAAGACAATCGTCAAGGATGGATCATTTGGATAAAATAAAATGCCACATACATAGTGTAGCGGCAGCAGTATTCATGGAGCGGGTGATGGGAATCGAA
>DITG01000069.1:344-48574 GCA_002422045.1 Acholeplasmataceae bacterium UBA6190 | reverse complement strand
GCACCCCTACCTCAAATCGTGTAAAATTTTAGCACCCCCACCCAAATCGTGTGTTTTTTTAGCACCCCTAAAAATGTCTTAACAAAGCGAACTGTCGAAACCGACTGTTTGAAAAATACCCTATACAGTCCATAATGGGTTCTAGAAACAATTACCAAAACGACTGCTCAAAATTCTCTTATACAGTCTAAATTCACGAGTATATTCCAATTAAAAAATCACCTTGTTTAAATTCATAACCATATTTTTCTTGTATTTGATATAAAAAATTAGAATCTTGTGACACGCTATCGCAAATTGACTTTAAGTAATCTTCTACCGCTCTAAGAAACTTGTTTTCGATACGATTGCTTTTAAGATATAACTCTTGTATTTTTTTAGTCAGGTTTGCATTAGAAATTACAAAATATGGGGCATATGAAACATGTTCATTGATTATCTTTTTAGTTTCGAAAATAAGTTGCGTTGACGGACTGCTAACCAAAGCAAGATGGGAACTTGATAACGATGTAGTATCAATCACCATACCTCTATCTTCAATCCATGAGTGAACAACACAATACTTATGCTCTCCATCTGTAAACAACATCAGTCCGGTAACATATGAAAAATGCAAATCCCTAAGTTCAACTTCTCCATAGTTTTTGTCGAAAAATCTTGTATATACATTCATATGACAATCAGATGGCTTATAATAGTTTTTATCTTTTAGATAATAATGAAGCGATTTTTCAAAGTCAATTTTCTTAAAAGTGATATCCATTTTTTCACACCTCTTACTAGCTTCCACTATCCATATTTATTTTGAACATAGCGAATAATATACTTATTCGCTTATCGAGCTATAATGTCGAATCATTACCAAGCAAATCACGTATTTACTAGACTATACTTGTTCCAATTAAATCTTTTGATAAAATACATATTTGATTAAAAAGATCAAAGTGCATTTTGATAAACACTCTAAGTTCTTCATAGTTTTCATTGAAAGAAGTTTCACCATTAATCACTTCAAAGAGAATTTCATATTTATCTCTCTCTTTATAAATATCGACAGTTTGAATTACTATTTTTCCGAATGAAATTAATATGCGAATAGTTCTGCTGGAAATCTGAATACTCTTTTCTAAAATGTATTCGGATAGTTTTATAAAAACATCTCGAGACAATTCTTTAACTTTCTTTTTTGCCAGATTTGTTATTGGAGATGAAATAATTAGCTGACCCTTAAAATTAGATGAGGTATGAGTAATCTCATATATTTGGGATTCCCTCATGTCATCATGATAAGTTAACGGTAGATTATTATGTTTCAACAACCTCTTTTGTGACTTATTTCTTGATTCGAATAAACCACTTATTATAGACTTGTTATAACTTTTTATAATCTTATATACAGACGATCTCATAATTTTAGGAAATTCGCCTGCTTTTTTTATACGCTTGCTTATCAGTTCCTTTAAATGGCATAAATGTACCTCTCTCAATCGAAACGGATGGTTATTATCCTGTCATTACGTAGTTTCACTCAATTCTATAAAGCTCAATATCTATTTAACTCGAACAATTACTTAAATCAACTTTAAAGGATCATACTTTAAGTATTATTGATTTGAACATTCTCACATATGAATCTAAGATTAGGTAGAACATAATCAATCTTAGTGTTGATGAAGCATTCGTAATCTACCTCAACCATAAATTCACCATGTTCAAAGAAAGTATTAATATCAAATATTATCGATGCATTACTGTCAACACACTTAACTAAGTCTTCAAAGTTTTGCGGATGAAAATTTCTAGTTACAAACATCATTTCTACTTCATTGTTAAATGGGATATAATCTATTGCAGACTTAGTTTCCATAAAAATAGTCAATTCCTGTTTGGTTTCATCAAATCTAATCGATGTAATACTTGAATCGTGTAACGATTTTATCTTAAAGAACCTAAACCAGGGTATTGTCACCCATTTGATAAATTCAGGTGATTCAATAGTATCAATTAACTCGGTCATTAGTTTGTAAAACACGACCTTATCGTTTAAGTATAAGTCGTAGATTCTCACCAATATTTGTTTTTCTTTATTATGAATGAAACGCCAATTTTTATTGAAAAAACTCTTACTGCCAACATCAACAAGTGAAATGCCCCCATCTTGAAGTTCCACCATAAATGCGTAAAAATATTGTGAAGCTTGAAACTTTTTTCTACCATTAAGTCTATTTATTTTCGTTATTATGCTTTCTGTTTCCGTATACGATTTTTTGCTAAAAAACCATTTCATAATAATCACTCCTTATTTCTTGTATATTTGCATTTTGGGTAATTGATGCATCCAAGAAATCTACCATAAGGTCCTTTTCTTTCAACCAATTTTCCACCACAGAAAGGGCAAATGTCAAGTTTTATTTCATTCGCTTCTTGCCCGATTTTTTCTAATGGAACAGGAGCTTTTTCAACTGGCTGTGTCAATATTTTGTTAACTATAGCTTCTTGCTTTCTGGACTTTTTAAATACTATCAACATGATCAATGCAATAATGAAAAGTGCGATGCCACCTAGAAAATAATACAACATTGGAGGTGTAAGTAACCACCTAATAAACTGAGCTATCTTTACTAAAATAAAAGTGAGAGTAGCAAATATAAATACCCTTATACCCCAATGTACATCACTCATAGATTTTGAGTCATACTTCCCAATCGAACCAAATATAAACCCGACTAAATCAAAGGCAATGGAAAAACTGATAACACCAATTATGCCAAAAATGATGGTATCAAGAAGTGGATTACCAGTTATATTTACAATGTTAGATATAAATTCAATAATTCCTGTCCCCACATTATCACCAAACCTTACTAAATATAAAAGTGCCAAGATTGCAACACAATTATATGCGAAATAAATCCTTAAAAAGTAATGTCATCTTATATAATAGTTTAGCATATTAAGGCACATAATATTTTTTATATTTGAATTCGTTGTAAGAAAAGATTAGTAATTGGTTTTAGTCAGTTGATTGCTAACTCAGAATCTGTTATAAATCGTGTGAATTTTTAGCACCCTACCTCTAATCGTGTAAATTTTTAGCACCCACATCCAAATTGTGTAGAGAAGGAAGATAAGGATATAATTTGCTTGTTAGTTTTAGCTGCTACAAATTGACAACGCTATGTATTAAACGAGAAAATCGACAAATTAATGGCGTTTTTTGGCTATTTATCCCAATTTTAAGCACAAAAAAGACTTGATAGTGATATCAAGCCTATTCTAGTTAGATGGCGGAAGAGATGGGATTCGAACCCACGTACCCCTTATGAGGGTAACTGCATTTCGAGGGCAGCTCGTTATAACCACTTCGATACTCTTCCGTATGACATTATCCAAAAAACTGTTCAATGAACTGGATAAATTCTTCTTTAGTTTTTGCTTGAGAGAGTTGTTTTCTCAACGTTGATGCGTGATCGATACCTTTCAGATACCAAGGACCGTGACTTCTCATTTCAAGAATCGCAGTATGTTCTCCCTTTAATTCTACCAAAGATTCCATATGTCTGATCATCATTTCTTTGATTTCATCGTGTGAAGGACGTTCCAAGATGGTACCATCTTTCAAATACTGATCGATTTCTCTGAAAATCCATGGGTTACCTAAGGCGCCTCTGCCAATCATCACAGCATCACAACCTGTATACTCGAGCATCCGTTTTGCTGAAGGTCCGTCAATGACATCACCATTGCCGATGACTGGAATTTTGACTGCTTCTTTCACAGCCTTGATGACATCCAAATCAGCCAAACCACCATATCCTTGAGATCTGGTTCTCGCATGGACGGTGATTGCTTGAGCGCCAGCAGCTTCGATTCTTTTGGCCACTTCGACCGCATTGACACTGCTGTGATCCCAACCACTTCTGATTTTCACAGAAACAGGTTTGGTCACATGCTTGACAATCTCAGAAACGATATCGTAGATCAAGTTCGGGTTCTTCATCAAAGAAGCACCGGCTTGTGCCTTGATCGCAACTTTTGGAACAGGACATCCCATGTTGATATCGATGATATCACAATTCGAATTCTTATCGATGTAAAGTGCGGCTTCAACCATGGTTTTCAAATCGCTACCAAAAATCTGCTGAGCCATCGGTTTTTCATAGTCCGTCATGAATAACAAACGTTTCGTTTTTTCATTCTGGTAAATCAGGCCTTTGTCCGAAACCATCTCTGCAAACACAAGTCCTGCACCATATTGTCTGGATAATATACGGAAAGGACTGTTGGAAACACCAGCCATTGGAGCAAGGATGATTTTGTTATTGATGACGAGATTACCGATTTTAAAACTCATTGTTTTTCACCTGATTCATTGTATCACATACAGCAACAAGATTCAATTATGCTACAATGTAATGGTAAAGGAATGATATGATGGAAGACTATGTATTGATTGGAACAGCCTATGATCAGACGATTAGAATCTATGTGGCAAGTTCCACCCATTTGGTTGAAAAAGCAAGAACAATCCATGACACTTGGCCGACAGCAACCGCTGCACTCGGTCGTTTTCTAACCGTTTCCGCCATGATGGGACTCATGTATAAGAAAGAAGAAAAAATCACCTTGCGCATCAAAGGCGACGGTCCAATCGGAGCGATGCTCGTTGAAGCGAATTCTAAAGGCGAGGTTCGTGGAGAAATTCAAAATCCTCATATCTATTTGAAATACGAATCCGGCCCAAAAGCCGGTAAACTGAATGTTGGCCAAGGCGTTGGCCGAGGTTTCTTGCACGTAACCAAGGACTTGGGCATGAAAGATTATTTCACATCTTCATCAGAACTTCAAACCGGTGAAATCGGGGATGATTTTACCTATTACTTCGTGATTTCTGAACAAACACCTGCTTCTGTCGGTGTTGGCGTGCTTGTCAATACTGATCAAAGCGTAATGTCTAGTGGTGGATACATCTTGCAAGTGATGCCCAATTGCAATGAAACTACAATCAGTCATATCGAGACACTCATTGCGAGTCTCCCTCCGATTTCTTCACTCATCCAATCCGGGAAAACACCAGAAGATATCATGACATTGCTCGCATCAGGCACAGAACAGATCTTAAGTAAAAAGGAAATATCTTATACATGTCACTGTTCCAAATCTGGATTTGCAAGATCGCTATCTGCCTTAGATGAACAAACACTCCATGAACTCATTCACGAGGATGGTCAAGCAGAAATCGAATGTCATTTCTGCAAGACGAAATATATCTTCAGCAAAGAAGAATTGACGAACATCAAAATCAATCGAAAAAAGTAGGAACTGCGCATGTGCAATTCCTACTTTTCTTTATTTTATTCGAGTCTATTTGCCAATTCTGAGGTAATCTCTTGATACATCTTGGCATCAATTCGATATCTCCAGCGGTAAATCAGATACGATAACACAATCATCAAAAGTGGCAAGACAATCATCGATGTTCTCAGACCTAAAAGCATCGAATCAGTCACATTGGCACTGATGAAGGCACGAGCGGCTTCTGTTGTGAGTCCAGGATTTGATTCACTGAGTGCTGTCAAGGGCTCGATGACACCACGATTCAAACCGGATGCTGCTAGTGTGATGGCAACAACGATGGTCTGTACGGCGGTTGCAAGCTTAGTCACAAACGGATTGATTGCAAAGACAATCGATTCATTGCGTGTTCCGAGTTTCCAGTGACCATATTCAATCGTATCCGCAAGCATCACGAGTACAAGGACTTGAATGAATCCTTGTCCTGAAAAGAGCATCAATCCAGCAAATCCGATGAAGAGCATGTTCATGGGTAAAATGTAACCAACACTCATGAACACTGCATACCCGATCAAAATCAATCCAACAGACATCGTGAACAGTTTTTTTCTGGTCATCTTTTTCATCAAGATAGGAAATGAGATGAGTGCAGTCAATTGGCTGATGGCTAGTATGGCTGAAAATAGTGTGAATTCGAATCCACCAAACTTATTAAAGTCATAATTGAAGAAATAGATACCTAAGGCAGTGGTGATGAAGTAACCCACATTGAATAGGAAGATGGAGACGATGATGACCATCAATTGGTCATTTTTGCCAATGATCTTGATCATGTCTTTCAGTTTGGTATTGGCTTGTTTCACTTCTGCGAGTTTATTCTTGGGTTGTTTCAGGAAAACAAACAAAATCACTTGAGAGATGACGAAAATGATACAGATGACCAGTGCGATCAGACTGAATGCAGCTTTTCTGCCACCAGCATAATTCGAATAGATGATGGGGACCAGTGCGATGACGATGAACATGCCTAGACTTGCAAATATTCTTGCCAGAGAACCAATCTGCTCTCTTTCTTTAGGATCCGATGTAAATGAAGGATACATCGACCAGTATGAGATGTCATTCATGGTGAATGTCATGCCTGATAATACATAGAGGATCCCAAACACAACCAAGAATGCTGTTCCAGATAACCCTAGGTCCTGGAAGAGTAGGAAGAAGATGACAGCTGATGAAATCGCACCGATTAATATCCAAGGTTTGAACTTACCATGTTTGGATTTGGTGTTGTCAACAATCACACCCATCATCGGGTCATTGACTGCATCCCAGACTCTCGCAAGTGCAATGATCGTACCGATTGCAACCAATTGAAAGTCACTAACACCAATGGCATCGGTTAAAAAGACCAGTAGGAAATTGGCATAGAGCGCATACATCATGTCACGGCCGATACCACTCATCGAGTAAATCATTTTGGTTGAACGGGGTACTTTCACAAGTTCATTCATACATTCTTCTTCTCCTTGTTTCTATGTAGTAATTTCTTGATTCCTTTTCTAAATTTCAAGTTCATGATATCAATCAGTCCTTCAGCTTGAAGAAAGGTGATGGACCCTGAACTGAACAACACAAGCATCTGGATTGGAGTTTCCAACATCGTCTTTTTCATCATGTCGTTCATCCAAGGATTGTTCAGTTTCTTCACTGTCTTGAGTCCTTCTTTGATGATCGCATTCGAAATGACTCTTCCCATCCACGTGTTTTGTGCGTCAGATAGTGTTGATGATAATGTATACGGTCTACCTTTTTGAATGTTTAAAGGGGGAAGTTCTGTGGATACGATATCTCTGAAACTTGAGGTGTCGTAGAAAGGCTGATGATAGCTTGTTTCGATGTGCTTGACTGTTTCACCTTTCAACTTCATCGGGATGGATGCAATCAAGTCGTTTGCATGCTTGCAAACTGAAATTCTATACTCTGCTTGCTCAAGAATCCATCTTTTTTCATGAATGTCATAGTATTTGAATTGATCATAATGGATCATCAAGCCGATTGACTTGGTTTCGCCAGGTTCTAATTCAATCTTGTCAAATGCCTTGAGTTCTCGCTTGGCACGGAAAACAGAAGTTTTTGGGTTGTCCACGTAGACTTGAATCACTTCTTTGCCCTTGATTTTCCCAGTATTCTTGATATTCATCGAGACATAACAACCGTCAGGGGTCTTGTCAACCTTAATGGATGAGTATTCAAACGTCGTATAACTTAAGCCATATCCAAACGGATATCTGACGGATTTTTCAAATGTATGATAATAACGATAGCCGATGAAAATCGATTCATCATAATAAACAGCGTTGTTATCTTCGGTGAGTTGAACATTGCATGACTCGATCTCATCGATGAAGGTTTCAGCAAGTCTGCCAGATGGATTTTGGATACCAAAGATGATATCCAAAATGGCACTTGCGGAAGCTTGTCCACCAAGATAGGCAAGCAACAAGCCTTTCATGTATTTTTCAACCGATAAGTCCATGACTGCGCCGCCAATGGCGACACCGACGATATTCGAATTCACATCATGGATCTTTTGAAGCAATTCGACTTGCTGATGTGGCATTGAAAGATCACTGCGATCAAAGCCTTCTGCTTCATAAGCATCAGGAAGTCCGAAGAGATAAACAACGACATCGGCAAGTTTTGCTTTTTCAACCGCTTGATCGGATAAGATGAAACTTTCGTCTTTACCCTCAAGTGCGTAACCATGTGCAAGTTCATATTGATCGGTGTATTGGTTGATGATGTCTGAAATCTGATCGACTTTGGTAGGATTGATGAGTGAACTACCCGCACCTTGATAGCGCATATGGTCGATGAAACCACCGACGATCAGTACTTTTTGTCTTCGATTGAGCGGTAAAATGTTGTTATTTTTGAGTAATACCATCGATTCTGAGGCCATTGTTCTTGCGAACTGATGATGATCCTCAGGCAAATAGGTTGTACCATCATCAGGCTTAACATATTTTCTGACCATTTGCTCAATCCGGTTTGCAGAAATTTCGATGTCTTTCTTGAGATCGGAATCTTCTGTGATGCGAGATAACAACTCTTCTGAGCGGTAGCCAAACGATGAAGGCATTTCTAAATCTGTGCCAGCTTTCACACTGCGCACTCTGTGGTGAACAGCACCCCAGTCTGAAACAACGACACCTTGGAATCCCCATTCTTTTCTTAAGATTTGTTTGAGATAAGGATGTTCTGTCGCGTAAAATCCGTTGATTTTGTTATAACTTGCCATCACCGATGCTGGTTGTTCTGCTACAACGCGTTCGAATGCCTTCAGATATAACTCGCGCAGTGCACGTTCATCGACAATCGAGTTCACAAAGAATCTGTTTTTTTCCTGATTGTTGGCAAAAAAATGTTTCACGGATGTGCCGACACCCATGTCTTCCACACCTCGAACATAACTTGCTGCAAGCTCACCTGCCAAAAAGGGATCTTCTGAGAAATATTCGAAATTTCTGCCACATAGTGGCGTTCTTTTCATGTTAATCCCAGGGCCTAAGACAACATGGACTTGATTGGCTTTGGCTTCGATGGCCAGTCTTTTACCGAGTTCGTTCAAAAGTTTACGATCGAAACTACATGCCAAAAGACTTGCTGTCGGAAAGCAAGTGGCAGGCACTGATCCTTTGGCACCGAGATTATCGGTGAATTCATGTTGTTTTCTCAAACCATGAGGACCATCTGCCATCATCAGTGAAGGCAAATCTCCAAGAGGTTTGGTTCTCCATACATCAAGACCGTCTAGCAGACGGGCTTGTTCTTCTAAAGTTAGTTTCAAACGACATCGACTCCAATTTGAATGGTTTTTTCTGCTGATTTGATGCTGATGGTGCCTTTGCCTATCGATTTGGTTTTCACCCAGAATCCTATTGCTCCACCTTGCAACGCGACTTCCGTTGGACCGATGATTTCAATCGAACCTTCAGCGGATAATGAGATCACATCGAATGCATAGTGCAGCAATTCTTTGTTTTGATTCACTTGACGAATCACATACCGTTTGACATCATAGGTATCTTCGATCGACAGTTGATGCTGATCCGTTTCCACGATCAACTCTGTTTGATGGGTATTGCCTTTGGTGATGCTTTGGACAAGTTTTCCATCTCGATAACCCTCAAACCGGTACGATAAACCTTGACTGCCCCAACCACTCATGTATCTGAAGAACATCTTGACACCTTCGTCATAGGTCATCTTGTATTTTTTCAAGAGATAGAGTGTTTGAAGTTTGTGCTTGAGTGATAATCGGTTGCCATGGGTCGTGATGGATTTCAAGATCCGTTTGGTCATTTCGGCGTCGGATTCAGACATTTTTTCTTGCTTCATCAGCGTATCACCAATCAAGTCATCGATTTGAACTGGTGGATGCGCCAGATTTGGATAAGCTTTACGGTTGGGTTTGAATGTCTTGATGTAGACATCATTTTTATAGAGTTTGATTTCGTCTAAATTGGTGAAGACTAAAGCGTTTGGGATATTGCCACCAGGATATTCACCAATATTCATGGTTGATGAGATTGCCATGAACGGATCTTTTTTGCCTTCTGCCATGTATGCATAAGACGCCATCTTTGGAATTCTAAACATATCCAAGACACCATGATAACAGATTTTGTCCCCTGAGCCGAATTCTTGATGTGTGTTGTAGTCATTCATGCACCAACCGATACACCCAGCGATGCCATTTTTGGGTTTCATCATGGCATCCAAGACATTCAAGTGACGTTTGCTGTGCTCGATGCGGTGCGTTTCGTCATCATAACGCTTGGTAGGATACATATGACCATTATATTCGGTGACCAAATAGGGTACGTCTTTTGTGATCTTGTCTTTATCACTTAACCCTGGATTTTGTCCCGTATGTGAAAAGTCATTATAGGTATAGACATCTTCTAAAAAGTCTGAGAATGCGAAATTTCTAACGCCTGCTGTCTGTCTGGATGGATCTAGGCGGTGTGCAAGCTCATTGGTTTTAAGATAGAAATCATGATCATCTGGAGATTCATTGATACGAATGCCCCATAGAATGATGGAAGGATGGTTTCTGTCTCTGATGATCATTTCTGATGCGTTTTGAATTGAGTTTGCTTTCCAGAGTTCATGTCCAATGTGCTGCCAACCCGGTATTTCTTCAAAGACCAAAAGTCCGATGGCATCACATTGATTCAAGAAATGAATGGACTGGGGATAATGCGATGTTCTAACGATATTGACACCAAGTTCAAACTTCAAAAGATTCGCATCTTCTTCTTGAGCATGTTTGGGCATCGCATATCCGACATAAGGATAACTCTGATGTCTGTTCAAACCTCTTAATTTGATCATTTGATCATTCAAATAGAACCCGTCTTTTTTAAAGATAGCTTTTCTAATACCGAACTTCTGATCGATTTGATCGTTATCTTTGCCATTGATGTAAGAGACATGAAGGGTATAGAGATGCGGATCATCAATCGACCAGAGCCTGATGTGATCCAAATGAACGAGTATGGTGTGATTGGACACATTCATTTCATATTTTTCATGGTAAACTTTGTGTCCTTCGATATCTTTAATCTGTAGTTGGACTTGACCATGAGGTTTCGAAATTCTAAGGTGAATATTGAAGTCCAGAGTGCCATCTTGTTCAACAAAGACATCTTTGATATATGAAGGATCCGTTGAAATCATATGCACTTCACGGTAAATACCACCATAACCTAAATAATCGACAACCCCGCCAAAGGGAGGAATATCAGGGTGTTCTTGTGTATCAACAACGACAAGCAGAGTATTGACTTTCCCATATTCGACATCCTTTGAGATTTCAAACTCAAAAGGGGTATAGCCACCCAAATGTTCTCCGATGTGTTTCAAGTTGAGGTAGACATTGGCACGGTGTGCAACGCCTTCAAAGACCAATCTGAGAATCTGACCTTTCAGATCATCATCAACACTCACTGCCTTGACATAGGAAAAGACAGACAAGGTCATCTGTTCATTGAAATTGTTGAATGGAATATCGACAGCATTGTGGGGGAGGTCAACAGGCTTCAGAGCGTCATATCCTTCACCTTTCAAATGTCTGTCTTCAAATGGACCGAATTTCCAATCAAAATTGAGATGACTATCTTTTCTCATGACCATCACGCCTTCTTTTCTATGATATAGAGTTGTGAACCAAAATCTCCCATGATGCGTGTCTGGTCATTGTACCAAGTGCCCATGAACTGCTGTTTCAATTTCAGTCCGTTCATCAACACCTGTCCGCTTGCGACATAGTCTTCGGTTGCATTATCCAGTTGCTTGTACTTACCCAACGTTCTCATTAAGAAACCGGAAGGGTGTACTTTGATGGGTAGTGCGTGACTAATCAGATGACCAAAACGGTCAATGGGCATCCTCTGATTGACCGAACGGATTCGGTAGAACGCATCCGGCTTCAAATCTTTCACATAAAGTGTCTCTAAGTTAGGACTTGATTGTTGAAGATATTGGAAATTGCCAACGAAGTGAGTATCGCCTCTAGACACTTGCCAGATTTTTCGGTTGGCGTCTTCAACATCAAAACGTTTGAATGTTCCATATTGAAGCACCCCGCGATATCCTTTGTAAAGTTTGATTTGTTCTTTGATTTCTTTTTTCTCTGCGGGTGTCACGTAACTCAAGTTGAGTTCGTATCCGAGTGCACCAAAACTTGCGACATTGAATCTTGTCGACAGTGGTGATTTTCTGAGTGTCTGTGCATGCGGTGCAAGGGATACATGACAACTGATGGTCGATTGAGGGTAGAGATAACTCAAACCTTCTTGGATGGAGAGTCGTTCAATCGGATCTGTATTGTCAGATGCCCAGATTTGGGTGCCATAGGTCAACATTCCCAAATCAAAACGATTGCCACCGGATGCACAGGTTTCAATCATGATTTTCGGATACTTCTTTCTGACATAATGCAAAATTTCATAGAGACCCAAGATGTATTTATGGAAAAACATCCCTTGATTTTCAACATGCTTCGAATACATATCGGTCATGTGACGATTCATATCCCACTTGATGTAATCGATATCTGCAGACTGGATGACTCTGATCAGTTCGTGTTTGATGTATTCCCTGACTTTTGGATTACACAAATCAAGCACCAACTGATTTCTCCCGAGTGATGGAGATCTGCCTTCAATCTTGACAGCATATTCCGGATGTTCGCGATAAAGCTTTGAATCCGGATTGACCATCTCTGGTTCAAACCACAAACCAAATTTGAGTCCGATATGGTGGATACGATTGGCAAGATGTGTGATCCCTCCAGGTAGTTTTCGTCTGTTGACTGAATAATCTCCAAGCCCTCTCTTGTCATCGTTACGGTTTCCAAACCATCCGTCATCCAAGACAAAAAGCTCGACACCGAGCCGTTTTGCTTGTCTTGCAAGACGCATGATCTTGCCATAATTGAAATCAAAAAAGAATGCTTCCCAACTGTTTAAGATGACTGGCTTTGTGACATGTTGGAATTGCCTAGGTACGATATGGTTGTTGATCCAACCATGAAAGTGTTTCGATAACAGATTGAACCCTTGATCCGAATATGTCAATACAGCTTCAGGTGTCTCAAATGACTGGCCTTGTTTCAGTGGCCATTCAAAACAATGTGGATTGATCCCGTTCATCACTCTGAGAAGTCCATGATTGGAAATTTGAACCGCCTCATAGTGATTGCCACTATAAACCAAATTGATTCCTATACAAACACCATGATCTTCAGTCGTTCCTTTTTTAGCAAGGATGATGCCAGGATTATGTCTATTCGATGAATTGCCAGTCGTTGAATCATTGATATAAGTTCCGTATGAAAGAGGTCTAAGATGTTTGTGTGCTTCTTTGATCCATCCGCCATCAAAGGTGATGAGATCATAATCAGATTCGGATAGATCTAGCATCAGACTCATGATCTTTCTGATGGAGAGTTCTGATGTGTTTTGGTTGGTTAAAATCACGCGACGTGTGATGGTATTGGTTTCTGGAAATACCGAGTAGATGAGTTGAAGATCCAGTTTTGCATGATGATCTTTCATCAGGACAATCAGACTCGTGGCTTCTTGCTCGGTTGCTCTTGCAGTTGGTACTTCCCTGCTCTTCACGATTGAGTTTTGAATCACATATGAATCAAAGACAAAATCAGTGACGTAAGTTCCGTCTGGCATTTTCAGTTCCAGTGGGGTCAGTCTGAAATCACCTTTTCCGATCCCTGAATATTCCAAAGGCATCAAGTCAAGCATGGTTGAATGAGAATCTTTCTTGTATTCGATGGTTGAACCCGCACCTGCTGTCAGTTTGACATGTAAGGCATCAAAGTTCTCATCCACCAGTTTTCTGCCAAAATACAGGTGTTCGAGCTGACCTGTCGGACAGATTGAGAAGATGTAGTGAAGGTCTTTAGTCTCTAGTTTGAAGTAAGGATGGTTGTAGATGATCATGAGCGTTTCTCCTTGACAATCAGTATGGATTCATAGGGCATTAATTGTGGATTTGAAAGTGTTGTCCTGTGCATATTGGATAATAGAATGGATCCTTGGATAGATTTGGGTAACTTGCGAATCTTTTTAGACATATTGGATACTGTAATGAGTGTCTTTCCAGCGAGATTTCGTTCAAATATGAAGACATTATGTTTCATGTACAATGGCTTAAATGAGCCATCAATCAAGACTTCGTTGGTTCTTCTCAGACGAATGAGTTCCTGATAGTGTCTTAAGATTGAATCTGTGTTCTTCAAGTTGTCTTCAACGTTGATATGAGATTTGTTTTCATTCATTTTTAGCCATGAAATTCCTGTCGAAAATCCGCCTTCTTTTTTCCACTGCATCGGTTGTCTTGCATTGTCTCTTGATGCTGTCTTTAACATATGTTTGATGTAAAAAGATGGGAAATGAAGTTTCTTTGCAAGGGCAACAATCCGGTGAGTTTCGATATCACGGAAGTCTTCTAGACGTTTAATGTCGGCGTTGGTCATTCCAATCTCTTGACCCTCGAACATATAGGGTGTGCCTTTGAGTGTGAACAGAAGAGTAGCAAGCATCTTAGCACTTTGATCATGGTACTTCTGATCATTTCCAAATCGTGAAATGGATCTGGGTTGATCATGATTTTCCAAGTAATTGGCATTCCAATAGACTTCTTGTTGCCATTTTGCAATGACTTTCATGAATTTCATCGGTTTGAAACGTGTTTTGAACCATTTGTTGTTGATTTGGTCAGTTTCCATGTGTTCGAAACCAAATACCATATCTAGTTCTTCTCGATCAGGCAGAATCAGATCGTTGGCTTGCTTGGTATCGACAAGCACGGTTTCGCCGACGGTCATGCAATCGTAGTTGGAAAGGACTTCTTTCCTCAGTGTTTTCAAGATGTTGTGGCAACCTTCTTGAGAGTGATAGAATTCTCGGCCCACTAAGACTAAGCGTTTCTTACCGTCTGCTAATGATGACTTATAAATGATATTGATGACATCGCATCTGAACCCATAAATGCCTTTGTCAAGCCAAAATCTTATGATCTTTTGAATCTCATCCATGACTGGAGGATGGTGCCAGTTGAGATCAGGTTGCTTTTTGGAAAAGAGATGCAGATAATAACTGTCTCCGATTTTGTCCCATGCAGGACCACTGAAAAAACTGGTCCAGTTGTTGGGTTGATCCTTCCAGATATAGTAATCTCTGTATGGACTATCTTTCTTTTGAGATTCAATGAACCAAGGATGTTCATCTGAGGTATGATTGATCACCAGATCCATGATGATTCTAATTCCTCTTTGTTTTGCCTGTAAGATCAGTTCATCCATGTCAGCCATGGAGCCAAAATCAGGATGAATATCAAGATAGTCACTGATGTCATAACCGTTATCATCATTTGGGGATTTGTAGACAGGAGAAAGCCAGAGGATATCAATGCCTAAATCCTGCAGATAGTCAAGCTTAGAAATGATGCCTGGTATATCACCAATGCCATCACCATTAGAGTCCATAAAGCTTCTGGGATAAATCTGATAGACGACACTTGATTTCCACGGTTGTCTGTTGTCCATGACACACTCCTGTAAACGCTTTACTTTTCTTTTATTATATAATAAAATCAGCGTTTTATGTCTTTACAAAAGAAAAAGCCGCTTTTTTTAAACGACTTTGATTGTTTATGATTTGAATGTTTTGAGTGCTTCCAACAAATCCTTAAGTGGTAGACCTACAATCGTGAAGAAATCACCTTTGTAGTGGTCGACAAGACTGCCACCTTCCCCTTGAATGGCATACGCGCCTGCCTTATCCATGGGTTCACCTGTCTTAATGTAGTTCCATATTTCAAGATCAGATAAATTTTTCATCGACACTTCGGATTCTGAGACAAACGTCTTGATTTTTTCACCCTTGACGAGTGCTACCGCAGTGTAAACGATATGTCGATCATTGGAAAGAAGTTTGAGCATTCGGTAAGCATCTTGTTCGTCTTTAGGTTTTCCTAGGATTTGATCCTCATACACGACGATCGTATCTGCTCCGATGACAATATCATTGGGATACTTTCCTGCGACATGGACGGCTTTCAACTTAGCAAGTTCAATGACAAAGTCGGTCGGCTTCATCTTCTCGTCGATATCTTCATCGATGTAACTGGGTTCAACGATAAAATCGAGACCTGCGTCTTTCATTAATTTGGCTCTTCTTGGAGAACTGCTAGCAAGTACAAGCATTGAAATGCCTCCTTCAATCTACCTCATTATAGCATAGGTTTTAGGATAATACTCATCAAAAATGTGTGTTCGCGTGATATAATATGACCATAGAAACGAGGTGAACCCACTTGAAATCAATCATCACTCTGTTGCATAAGGAATTGCATGTATCCATGAAGCATCCGCTTGTTTTATCTGTGAGCGGCGGTATTGATTCGATGTCGCTTCTGACGATGTTACTGGATTCGGGTTATCGTTTGGTTGTTGTCCATTTCAATCATCAAAAGCGTGATGAGTCCATCATTGAGAAAGATCTTGTCGAAACGTTTGCCAAAAAACATAATATTCCTTTCCATTATTATACCATTGATATTGCTGATGGTAATTTTCATCATCAGGCTCACCTCTTAAGAGCTCACTACTTGATGGAGGTTGCTCGCCTTTATAAGACACCTTATATCGTGACCGCACATCATCTCGATGATCTCTTTGAAAACATCTTGATGAAACTGACGCGTGGTAGCAACCTGCTCGGTTACGCAGGGATGCAGATGATCCACGAGGATGGCGAATTCATCTATGTCAAACCCCTTTTATACACTTCCAAATCTGAACTCATCGATTATGCAACCGAGAATCATGTCCTTTACTTAAACGACAGTTCCAATGAAGATAATTACTATTTAAGAAACAGATATAGACACGCGATTATCCCTGTCATGAAACAAGAAAACGATAATTTGCTCGAACAGATCAAACAATACCACCTTCAGTTATCAAGAGCTTTTCACTTCATCAGAAAAACAACCATTGAACATATACCATCGACTCGAATCATCAATTTGGACTCATTTTCTACTTGGGATTCGGTCCTTCAAGATGATGCAATCGCATATCTTATTGAGTATCATCATCTGCCTCTCACCTTCGATACCGTTGAAAAAATCAAGCGCATGCTCTTATCTTCAAAACCAAACTCAACCTATGAACTGGGTAGGGAATATCGCTTTGTTAAGGCTTATCGAGAAGCCTATGTGACTTCAGATACAGCATCAAATCATACACCCATAGAACTTTCTCCAGAGTCGACGCTGATTGAAAATGTGGCAGTTTTCACATTTTCATACAATTCCGACGCCGTTACTGAAGAATTCACTAAATTATGTTATAATGAATTAGCATTTCCNNGGCTACGCCATCGAAAAGACGGTGACCAACTCGCTTTTGATTACGGTCATAAGAAGCTTAAAAAGTTATTGATCGATTCGAAAGTACCGATGGCTGAACGTCAAAATCTTTGGGTATTGACAGATTCGAATGATCAAATTTTATGGGTTCAGCACCATTACGTCAACCAGACGCTTGGCAACGACAAGACACTCTATTTTACGATTAAAGAGGACAAAAAACATGCACAATGATATTCAATCCATTCTCGTATCCGAACAAGAAATTCAAGACATCTGCAAGACGATGGGTCGTCAGATCACCGAAGATTATCGGAATCAGAACCCACTTCTGATTGGTCTACTCAAGGGTTGTGTGCCCTTCATGGCTGATTTATCCAGAGAAATCGATCTTAAGTTCGAACTCGCTTACATGTCAGTTTCAAGTTATCATGGCGGTATCGCGTCTTCAGGTGATGTCAAAATCAAAATGGATCTAGACATTTCTGTCAAGGACCGCGATGTGCTCATTGTCGAAGATATCGTCGATACTGCAAACACCATCGTCACCATCTTAGAATTACTCAAGCACAGGGGCGCACGCTCAGTGAAGATTGCAACCTTGCTTGATAAACCCGCCGGCAGAGTCAGAGAATATCAACCTGATTACGTTGGACGAGTCATACCCAAAGCATTTGTGGTGGGATATGGTCTCGATTATGATGAATTTTACCGCAATTTGCCTTATGTTGGCATTCTGAAACCCGAAGTATATAACGCTAAATAAAGGGGTATATCCATGAATCAAAACCCAAACCGCAGTCCAAGAAAAAAAGTAGATTATCGCAAGAAACCTGATTATCTGATCATGCTGTTCACGCTGATCATTGTGATCGGTATTTTCTTGTTTCTAAGAGATGCCTTACAAGGTGAAGTTGCCAATCTGAACGCCACTGAACTGACACAATCTGCTGATCTTGGTCATATTGAGAAAATTCAATATACACCCGTTGGTGGAGATAACATCACACTCGTTCAAATTACAGGCGTGTTCTACCCCAATACAGGTTCTTCTTCTGTATATGGCACTGTTAATTTTGAATCCATCTTGCCACTTGATCAGGCACAAGCTGTGTTTGAACTCGTTGAATCCAAAGGTGGAACCACATCGATTGTCCCTAGATCTGGTATTACCTTCTGGACAGTCATCCTCAATCTCGTCCCACTCATCTTGGTCGTTGTCATCTTATTCATCATCTTCAGAAATGCCAACA
Source organism: Acholeplasmataceae bacterium UBA6190 (assembly GCA_002422045.1). Lineage (GTDB taxonomy): Bacteria > Bacillota_I > Bacilli_A > Acholeplasmatales > Acholeplasmataceae > Peloplasma. The sequence continues at coordinate 30,062 of DITG01000069.1, read as the reverse complement.
GCCAGAATTCAAAAGCATTCGACTTTGCGAAAAACAGAGCGAAACTGAATCGCGAAAAATCCGTTACCTTCAAAGATGTTGCGGGTTGCGATGAAGAAAAACAAGAAATGGAAGAAATCATTGACTTCCTGAAAACACCTAAAAAATATGTTGACATGGGGGCACGCATACCTAAGGGTATCCTCTTGGTCGGTTCTCCTGGTACTGGTAAAACATTGATTGCACGTGCCGTATCCGGTGAAGCGAACGTTCCATTCTTCTCGATATCTGGTTCTGATTTCGTCGAAATGTTCGTCGGTGTCGGTGCTTCCAGAGTCAGAGACCTCTTCAAAGTCGCTAAAGAAAATGCACCATGCATCATCTTCATCGATGAAATTGATGCTGTCGGTCGTCAAAGAGGTGCAGGCCTCGGTGGCGGTCATGACGAAAGAGAACAAACACTGAACCAACTCTTGGTTGAAATGGATGGATTCACATCCAATATCGGAATCATCATCATGGCAGCGACCAACCGTCCAGACGTGTTGGACCCCGCTTTGTTAAGACCAGGTCGTTTTGATAGACAGATTACCATCAGTCTCCCAGACATCAGAGGTCGTGAAGCGATTCTGAAAGTCCATGCCAGAAACAAGAAAATGGATCCAAAAATCAAGTTCAACGAATTTTCTGCACGTATTCCAGGATTCTCTGGCGCAGATATTGAAAACTTACTCAATGAAGCAGCACTGCTTGCAGCAAGAGACAATCGTACCATGATTGCTGAACAAGACATGGATGAAGCCATTGACAGAGTCATGATGGGACCCGCTAAAAAGAGTCGAAAATATTCAGTTGGCGAAAAGAAAACTGTCGCTTATCATGAAGCAGGCCATGCCGTGATCGGTATCAAACTTGAAGATGCGAACGTCGTTCAAAAAGTCACCATCATCCCCAGAGGCAGAGCAGGCGGTTACAACCTGATGACTCCTCTTGAAGAAAAATTCTTAGAAACCAAGAAATCACTCCTTGCACGTATCACTTCTTATATGGGTGGACGTGTCGCTGAAGAAATTGTCTTTGACACTGTCACAACCGGTGCTTACAACGACTTCCAGGTTGCAACCACGATCGCAAGAGCTATGGTCACTGAATATGGCATGTCAGACCTCGGTCCTGTCCAATACGAAAGTGTTGGCGGTAACGTCTTCTTGGGCAGAGATTATATGAAAGAAAAGAATTTCTCTGACCAAGTTGCTCATGAAATCGATAAAGAAGTTAGACACATCATCACCATGTGTTATGAAACCGCACGCCAGATCATCACAGAAAACCGTATATTACTCGATACCATCGCCCAATATTTGATTGATGTTGAAACACTGACCAAATCAGATATCGATGAAATCGTTGCAACTGGCAAACTGTCCTGGTGGACAGAAAAACAGAAAGCAAACGGCAATGCGGCTTGATAAGTACTTAAAAGTCGCGCGGATCATCAAGCGTCGGACAATTGCCAAGGAAGCAGCTGAAAAAGAGAAAGTCGAAGTCAATGGAAAACTGGCTAAACCTTCGACTGCTGTCAAAGAAAACGACATTCTCACACTGCACTTAGGACTTAAAATCATCACAGTCAAGGTTACTTCGATTGAACTGAAGAAAGACCAGCTGATGTATGAACTTTTGAAGGAAGAAAAACGGCCATAACTTTGTTTATGGCTTTTCTTATGATATAATATCTTGGATTAGGAGGATTGACCATGTATCCAGAAGACTTAAAAGAACAGCAGCTCGTGCGCAGACAGAAAGCGCAAGAACTGAAAGAAAAAGGTGTAGACCCTTTCGGTCAGAAATATGTGCGCACCCACAACAGCAAACAAATATTCGAATCCTATGAAGGATTTGATCATGACCAATTAGAATCCATGAATGTTGAAGTCTCCGTTGCCGGACGCATCATGCTCAAACGTAGCCAAGGCAAAGCGGGTTTCATGCACATTCAAGATAAATTCGGACAGATTCAAATCTATGTACGCCAAGATCATGTTGGTGAACTTGCCTATGACGTATTCAAATCCGGAGACCTTGGCGATATTGTCGGTATCAAGGGTCATGTTTTTCGTACCAAGACCAATGAACTGACCATCAAGGCCAGTGAATATACACATCTGACAAAGGCTTTACGTCCACTCCCTGACAAATTCCATGGTTTACAAGACAAGGAAGAAGCCAGACGTAGACGTTATGTCGATTTGATTGTCAATGAAGAATCCAAACGGGTTGCCCTCACAAGACCGAGAATCATCCGTTCTATCCAAAATTTCTTCGATCAAAAAGGATTCATCGAAGTGGAAACTCCAGTGCTTCATTCCATTTTGGGTGGTGCTGCAGCGCGTCCGTTTGTCACACACCACAATGCACTTGATATGGATTTCTATTTGAGAATCGCGACTGAACTGCCTTTGAAGAGACTCATAGTCGGTGGTCTTGAAGCGGTTTATGAAATCGGCAGACTCTTCAGAAACGAAGGCATGGATGCGAAACACAATCCTGAATTCACGACGATTGAAGCTTATCTCGCCTATGCAGATATGGGTGATATGATGGATCTCGTTGAAGAATGTCTATCGACAGTGACTTATGAAACCTTAGGTACTTACGATATCAATTTCAATGATACTGTCATTCACATGAGCCGTCCATGGAAAAGATGGCACATGGTCGATGCGGTCAAAGAACTTTCTGGTGTTGACTTCTGGGCACACATGACGCTTGAAGAAGCGAAAGCACATGCGAAGACTCACGGCATCCACGTTGAAAAACACTTTGGTATCGGACATATCATCGAAGCATTCTTTGAGCATTATTGTGAAGATGTCATCATTCAACCCACCATGGTATACGGACATCCGATTGAAATCAGCCCGCTTGCCAAGAAAAACGATCAGGATCCCAGATTTACAGATCGTTTCGAATTGTTCATCATGAGAAGCGAATATGCGAACGCGTTTTCTGAATTGAATGACCCCATTGATCAAAGAGAACGTTTCGAAGGACAAATTCGTGAAAAGGAACTCGGTAACGATGAAGCATCGGAAATGGATGTCGATTTTGTCGAATCATTGGAGTATGGCATGCCGCCTACAGGTGGACTTGGTATCGGGATCGACCGATTCGTGATGTTACTGACCAATACACCAAACATCAGAGATGTCATCTTGTTCCCACATTTAAAGCACAGATAAATCAAACAGGCGCTCACCACTTGGTGAACGCCTGATTTTTATTTTGAATCCCAATAACTTTGAGTATCTTGAAGTGCTTTTCTCTTGGCTTGTCTTTCCAAACGTCTGTCTGTGCCTCTAAAGTAAAGATACCTGATGAGCGAGGTTGTGATGAGCACATGGAATAAAAAGATGTAGAGTGAAAAACGCCATGGGTCTGGTTCGATGGTGATACCAAAATCCATGTTGACATCATCATATGTCTTATAGAGTGTATACTCTTCTGATTCAAAAACAATCATGCCTGTATATGCATTTCGAATCACCAGTTTAAAGGTGTCGCTTGTTTCAAAGTCAGATGCGAAATAGATGTCAATCGTTGAATCTTTAGGGTCTTCATAACCCGTTAAAATCAGTCCCTGATCAGAGAGTGCACGACCTCGATATCCTGATTCGGTCCATAATGAAGCAACATAATATCCTGAAGGTTTTTGATTGAAGACAACTTTGTAATAGATATAGTGCGGTCCATAATCTGAATCGTTCCACGTCGAAGTGGATGCTCCAATCTGGACTGTGATATCAAATCCGTTCTTGACTTCATTGAAGTAAACGGCCTGATCAAGCGGTTCTGGCGTTTCAGTGTCTTCCCCAAATAAGAACACCAAGAGGAGTGTTGTGATGACGAAAAGAAAGAGTCCACCGAATATATTGTAAAACAGTTGTTTGAATGCCCAAACGATTTTGGAAGTGATGTGTCTGATTTTTTCTAGGATATTCATCAAACGCTCTGAAATTGTCAGATGACTTGGATTGAACTTCTTCCATAAGATGTGGATGATATTGAAGAACACTGTGAGACTGATGATGATGGTGGCAAGAAAAGCTAATTCTTCTCCGATGAATTCAAAGAGTGTCATTTTTTCAACCACGGTATCATGAAGTATCAGTTGTTCAACAGGATGTGGATGTACATCAAGCAATAGAGCATCACTGTATTCGCTCAAGTAAACAAATGAAACAGTATCCACAACAGTATTGGTGATCACGACTTCCATACGAACAATATTCAAATGCTCTGTATTCTAGTTGATGACGTCATAGTCATCCATGAAATTCAATCCCTGAACCTCAAGCATCAAACTATCTGAGGGATCATAGAACTTGAATACCGCACCACTGTGATTGGTATAAAGAAAGAAGGAAATTGTATTGTCTGAGGCATTGAGTGTCCGAAGCAGTTGATGATGCCATCTGCCTGATTGATGCGTATCAACTATAGCAAACGAATCAACACTTTCCAAGTTTCCGATGAAGCGTTCCTTAGAACTCGATACATAAAACTGGATACCTAAAATCAGTATGCCAAACATGATTGATACGGTCAGTTGTAGTATATATCTCATCCATTTTCTCATGACGATCCAATCCCATACAACGTTGTATGTCCCCTATAAGTTCATTTAGACATATTATATCACAGGAATATTCATCCAAGGCTTGAGAACCATCCAAAGCAGTGACTTCTATGTTACAATACAGGTAAGGAAGTGAACATATGAAACAGATCGAAGTTCGGGGTTTGACCAAATCATATACCAATGGAAGCGTCACTTATGATATCTTAAGAGGTATCGATTTTGATGTCGAGTCCGGAGAGTTCATCTCGATATGCGGACCCTCAGGTTCCGGAAAGACAACACTGCTTTATACGATATCAGGACTTGAATCTTATCAAGGTGGTTCAATTCTTTGGTCTGGTCAGGAGCTTTCTGTTATGAAAGATTACGAAAAAGCGAACATGCGCGCACATGAAATGGGCTTCGTTTTTCAATTTTATAATCTTGTTCCTAATCTGACAGTATACGAAAATGTCATGCTTGCAAGCGTCATTGGGAAACAAAAGACGAAACAGGAAATCATGGAACTGCTCAGTCTAGTCGGACTGAGTGAGCAACATCATTTTTACCCGTCACAGCTTTCTGGCGGCATGCAGCAACGCGTCTCCATCGCACGCGCACTCATCAATGAACCGAAAGTGTTATTTGCTGATGAACCGATTGGAAATCTCGATCATCATAACGGTCTATTAATCATGGAACTGTTTCAACGTCTCAATCAGAATCTACATACAACCATTCTCATGGTGACCCACAATGAGGATGTCACAAGATTCGGAACAAGGGTCATTCATATGCAGGACGGGAAAGTGGTCAAGGATGAAAGAAACACTTAAACGGTTTCTGTTTTCAATACGTTATGCCTATAAAAACATCGTCAAAAATCCGCTCAGATCAGTCTTGCTGATTCTGAGTTTGCTTGCTTTGGTCACGTCATTACTACTCGCATCTTCTTCTAGAAATTTCATGACCGAATACTTCTTAGGCGATCTTCGGTCACAATATCAGGATTTGGATTTGATTGTCTCTGTCGGTACTGCAGGAAATGCCAGATATTTCACCATTCGGACACTCAATGAAAATCCAGATCAACAGACATACATCAAAGAAGCCATTCCTTTTTTTGAAGTGAACACGTTGGTGGATATTGACGATGAAAAAGTCTATGTCAATGTCATGTCTTCATCCATCCATTTCTTCAAAAAGGTCTCTGCAGTGCATGCCAATCGATTGGAGTTATCCGAAAATCAAGTCATCATCACGAAATCCTTGGCAGATGAGTATCAATTGAGTCACGGAGAAACGCTGTCGATGCATCTGGGATCATCTTCTAAAAACTTTGTGATTGCAGATATTGTGCCTGACGACGGTTTGTTCAATGGCCGTGCCATTTACTTGAACAAGGAACATAGTTTACCCTTTTTCCTAACCGCTTTGAATCCAGCATTATCCGGTTTTCCTTCAGTTTTCTTTGCCAATCTGTACAACACACTCTATATAGATATCCAAGAGGATCAAACCGTTGAATCCGTTTCAGCGTATCTTCAGGGACTGTCAGGATATTCTAACTTATATGTCAGAGAAACCATCAATCTGGATGAAGTTACTGAAATGATTGATCGAAACATGGCAGTATTCTCTGTGATTTTCATCATTGTGATCTTCTCGATTCTACTCGTCATGTCAACAACCATGAAGGTGTATTTCGAAGATAAGAAAAAAATGGTCGCCATCATCAACTTACTCGGAGGAAGCTCAAGATTATCCTATGGTGTGATTATCCTCGAGTTTATGCTTTTCTTCATCATCTCGGCGTTCTTATCCATATGGATTGCACAAGAAATTGTCACATTCGGTATGACGTATGTCGGATCAAAATCCAGTTATATCCTACAACCCTTAACCATTTTCTTCACGCTAGGTGTTGCATTCCTCATCTTTTTAGGTGCATCTCTGAGATATTACCTTCACACAAAACGCACTTCGTCGATCGTTGAAGTCCGCGAGTCCGTTCAAAAAGATCCGATTTCAATCCGTTGGTATTTGATTTTATCGGTTGTGTCATTATTGGCTTATGGTTTTACTCAATGGATTGATTTAGGTGATGTTGGCGTCTTGATCCGCATATTGGCGATTGGGTCCATCCTATTTGTATTGCCATTCATGCTGTTTAAAATTATCGTTTCCCATCAAGCAACTTCAACACTCATGTTCCATCTGAAAATGCTCATTGATCAGCAATCATTCAGACATTATGTTTCAGTACTCTTGTTGTCTTTCTTATCGATTTTTTTGCTCGTGCTGACCAACACGCACATGGAAGAACGATTTGTTTCTCATCGAAGTGAATACAAAGTTGACTACGTATTGACCAATTTCATCACCGGATATGATGAAACCACGCTTGAGATTCAAGATATGCCTGAAGTTCATACCGCAGATCAAGCACTCATCTATGAAAACATAACGTTTCCTGACTATGGTGATTCGATGATGTTGACTGTTTCGATGGAACCTTCTACCTTGGATCAGTATTTCGGTATCGACTTATCTGATGCATCGCTAGCTGCGCTTGATATGGATATTCCTATCATCATTTTGCCTGTTCGCTATCAAAAGCTTTATGGACTCCACATAGGAGATTCCATCATCGCCAATATCCATCCCTTATTTCCAAATGTTGAAATGGTGATTGGGGGATTCTTCGAAAAATACATTGCCAATCTCGCTTTCACCAATCTTCACTCAATCGATGCTTTTTCAGGTACAGGCATCCGTTCTATCTTTGTCAATGAAGCGAGTGACTCATCTCATCTTGATCAGTTACTCATCTCAAATTATAGTCAAAACTTGGTTTACGTTCTCGATTATCAAGCCTTGGTTGAAGCCAATGTGGAGAGAATGGAACGTGCAACATTATACATGACAATTATCCTGAGTGCTATTGTCATATGCTTTGTCTTATCCATTATCAATCATTCTTTGTTGTTACTTTCACAGATGAGTAAAAATGATGCCAGAATGCACATCTTGGGATTGTCAAAAACATCCATGATTTCCTTGATGATTCATGAAAGTCTTTGGCTCTTTCTCGTATTGATCACTGGCGCTTTGCTGAGTTTCGTTTTATTCTCGATGGAGCTAACTGAACTGATTCTATGGTCTGGTGAGTATGAGAATATACAACTATCTGGAACATCTGTTATCTACGGAATGATTTTGATTATTATTCTCTTCATCTGCACACGAATGGTTTATATTGTAAAATTATTGAATATTCGACCCTCAAATGTCCTGAGAAACTATGAATGATAAGGCGTTCACATCACTTTTTTAAATATCGGGCGTATAATTAGAGTAGCCAATCAACATTTGCATCATCGTTGAAATTGATCCACGGGAGGATAAAATTATGGGAAAAATTTTAAAAATTGTCATGGCCATCATGTTAGTGTTCGTTCTTGTCGCTTGCGGCGAAACCGAACTCTCACTGGATGCCCCAAAAAATGTTGCCATTAACAATGGTATTGTGACCTGGGATTCTGTCGAAGGCGCAGAGGAATATATCGTATTTGTCGGAACACAGCAATTCACTGTAACGACAACGACATTTAACCTCGGTTCTCTTGAACTCGGTGCTGGTAATCATACGGTTTATGTCGTTGCGAAAGCTGGAGAAAAACTCTCCTTGCCTTCTTCTAACAAAACCTATACCATTCAAAGCATCGATTTGACATTACTGAACCAGGCTTTGTTATTATTGATTGATCCTACCTATACGTTAGGCATGCAGGAATCAAGTTTTGAAGATGAATGGGCATATCGCGACTATCAAAGAAACGTATCGCTTGTCCAGACATTCTCACAAACCGCATTTGAACTGGGTATGGACCAAGCCAAAGCATTATCGATGTTCACTCAAGTGAAGAATATGGGTGAAGGTATGGGCGATGTCGAAGATTTCACGGACATCAAACTTCAACTGGATGCATTTGATTTTGATATGGATGCCAATGAAGTCGCTGTGATGATTTATAACCTGCTTTTGACAGGTATCGATGAAATCATCATTGATGAAAATTTAAGGATTGACCGTGATGAAGCAAGACTTGCTGAAATCAACTTACTGCTCCAAGGATTCAAGACCTCAGCTGAGGGCGCTGCACTTTATAATCAACTGAAGGCACTCACATCACCTGCATTTTATGCAGATTTGGATGCTTTGTTTGCACTTGATTACGCAGAATGGGAGTTCTATAATCTCATGTCCATCATTGGATACACGATTGCTCCCAATATCGTTTACGGATGGAATGATAGCTGGTATTTGACAAATCCTGAACCTTATGTTGCACTGTTTCACAACATTTTGACCAATGCCAAAGCTGCAGGACAAACTGCATTCCTGGATGGACTCCTCTATAATGATTATCCGATGCTATTCAATCCATTCCAATATGTCAATGCGTATGTTTATGAAAAGGGTTGGCTCACAGACAGTATTGCTGAATCTGAAGAACGCATTCCAATGCTTCTTGAATTCAAAGCGCTTTGGATTGCCGAAGATGACCTCTTCAAACAAGCCATCGCCGATTTCGTCAGTTATGCAACACTGCTTTATGATTCAGTCACACCAGCACTGATTGCTGCACTAGACACATTGCCTGGCGGAATGTTTGGACTCGATGAAGTCTTCATCATCAAAGATGAAGTCTTGAATATTCTGATTACAACTTTACCTGATGCTGAAGCATTTGGTAACATGTATGAAGTTCTCTTCACCGTTTCAGCTGTCTTTGGTGATATTAATGCGACACAATACATGACTCATGCGCCCTATCTCGGTGAAATTGATCACGCTGTTGTCGAACTGATCTTACTCTACTTAGACACAATCTCTCAAACTGACCTTGAAAACATCATTGAAATCACAGAAACTCTGACTTATGAAGAAGAAGTTACTTATGAATATTGGGATTGGTATACAGAGCAATACATCACTGAAACATATTATGAACAAAGAACTGATCCATATGCTGTGTTTGAACTAGCACTTTACTTACTCAATCATGTGGATGCATTCGTCACTGCAAATCAGACCAAGATAGGTGCTCTAGATGCACTCTTAGATGATGCAGAGATGCAACAGCTTTATGTCAAATTCATTCAAGGATTCAAGGCAATCGCACTTGAACAAATGGAAGATGAAACAGAAATAGAAATCCTGACACTCGTGACTGATGAACTGATTGCTGCTTATGCACCACTCAGAGATGTTCTGGATTTATTTGGAGAAATCGGATCTGGTTTCATTGAAGAATTCTTGGCAAGTGATGCCGCATTCTTCTTTGGTATTCTGGATATCCAAGATTACGCAGAACCTAGCCAAGCAATGTTTGTTGACATCGAACTCTTGATTGACTTATTTGTTCCATACAATACAGCATTCTTCACACCGATGGATCTACAAACCATTGAAAATGTCCTAAGACTCGTGAAGATTCCAGCGAAAGTTGCTGCTGTTCAAGAGGGTGTACTTGCAACTGAATTTGATACTGCATTCAATGCAATCGTCGATGAAGCTGCACAAGTCATCTTCAATATCAAGACTTTACAAGCATTCGTTGTTGCTCATGCAACCGCACTTGATCTGGATGGCGTCATGTATCTGAACACTTGGGAACAAGAATTTGATACTGATCTCATGTTAACCGCAGTGATTCTGCTCGATAATATTCTCACTGCACAGTTTGAAACCTTGTTATATCAAACCATCAATCTCGTCTTCGATGGCATCTTGGAAAACAGCAGTGTTCTCTTGATCACTGAAATGCTCCAAAGCGAATTGAATACACAGCAAGCAGACTTCATCGATATGATTGAACAGTTGATTGCTGACATTCGTTTGGCAAGAACTTACACAGTCGGTGTACCTACTCCAGAACAAATTGACTTCATCAGAGGCATATTTGATATGGGTATGGTTGAAGAACAGCCTTACATCAACTAATCACTTGTTTTCATGACAAAGCGGAGCCCAATTGGACTCCGCTTTTTTTGTTTGATCAAGATGATGAACTTAAGGGAGATAACTTTCAACAATCAGGTTAACGTCTGTGACAGTCTGACCAAAGAGTGTGATGAATGCCGCTCTTTGTTCTAAGATGACTTTCACTTCTTCTAAGTTGCTGATGATCAAATCTAAGTTTTCTAGCGTGTACTTACCGCGTAATTCTAAGAATAAGTTGTAAACTTCTCCACGAGTTTCCATGATGGTTTGACGTTCAGCGACAATCAGTTGTCTTGCTTCGCGAAGTGTTGCCTTGTCTTCTGTACTCATTTCAAGTCCAAGTGATTTGAAAGTTTCAGCGTTCGTCTTGAGGAGTGCCCATGAAGTTTTCACATCGTTGGCATCAATGACATTTTGCGCATGAAGCAATTTGATGTCTTGGAAGAGCGTGCGGATGTATGCGATCTTTTCTTGATTGGTTGAAAGAGTTAGTGATACTTGCAGAATGCTTTGTGATGTGAGTGCGTTCACACCGATTTCATCTTCTGATTCAACCGCTTCGAATGCTTCGATGGTTGTGACGTTACTGTTTGCTGCTTTGATGAAGTTTTCGAGTGGATCGAGTGCACTGCATCCGATCAGCACAGTTGCAAATAAGACTAGAGTAAAGAGTGCTATGAGTTTTTTCATGATATACCTCCTAAGGGTTTCTTGATGATTCCATGATAATCGAAATGTGCCTTTTCATCAATCATCTTCCTTTTAAGTTGCGAAAAGCGTCCTTTAAGATGCAACAAGCGAAGTCTGATCACAACTTCGCTTGTTTTTTTATTGATCTTTATGGTTTGATGGTCTCTTTGTAGGGCTGACCTGTTTCATCATAAGTAATCCACGTTCCAACTTGTCTACCTTTGTCAAAATAACCAGATCTCTTGAGGGTACCATCGATTCGATACCACTCCCAATATCCTTCGGGCTGGCCAAACTCAATCATGCCTTTGGACCACACCGATTTTCCGTTGGCATGATACTTGATGGTGAGTCCGTCTTTGAGTTCACATTTCTTTTCTTTTACCATGGGATACCCTCACTTCACAATTTTCTTGATCAGATGAATTCTCTTTTTTGGATAGGGGGGATATCTGAAAAACAGATCAACGATGCGTGAACGATCAACAACACCTTTGGCATGGCTGAAGGTCATGAAACTGAATTTTCCATGATATCCACCCATACCTGAATGACCGACGCCACCAAATGGCATGTTGGAATTGGCAAAATGCATGATGGTATCGTTTAAGGTTGCACCACCAAATGAGACTTGAGCGAGTACTTTTTGTTCGAACTTCTTGTTTTTGGTAAATAAGTATAAGGCAAGAGGCTTTTCTTTGATTTTGAGTGCGTGAATCATCTGATCTTCATTCTCGTATGTCAAAATGGGTAGAATCGGACCAAAGATTTCTTCTTTGAGAATCGGACTATCCAAATCGATCTGGGTCAGCAGTGTCGGCTCAATCTTGGTATCCGTAAATGATCCTCCGACGACTGGTTTTCCAGATTGAAGTAGGGATACAAGTCTTGCGTGATGTTTTTTAGAGATGATTTTCGGATAATCTAGAGACTTCATGGGGTCTGTGCCATAGAAGGTACGGATCCATGCGTTTGCGTGTACGATGAAGGTTTCTTCCAGTCCTTTTTGAATTAGGACGTAATCAGGAGCAATGCAGGTTTGACCGGCATTGACAAACTTACCGTAAACGATACGTTTGGCCACCATGCTCAAATCCATCGTGTCATCGATGATGGCTGGACTTTTCCCGCCCAGTTCCAGTGTGACAGGTGTCAGATGCTTGGATGCTTCGCTCATCACAATCTTACCCACTTCAGTACTGCCTGTGAAAAAGATATAGTCATAACGCTGAGATAGGACAGCCTTACTTTCATCAAGCCCACCCGTATATATCTTGACAAACTCTTCAGGAAACAAATCTTCAATGATGGTTTTCATCAGTTTCGATGTATGTACTGAATCTGGACTGGATTTGAGAACTGCAGTGTTTCCCGCAGCAATCGCGCCAATCAAAGGTCCGATGGTGAGTTGAAAAGGATAGTTCCAAGGACTCATGATGAGTACAGTGCCGTAAGGTTCCTGATAGAGATAACTTTTGGCCTTGAATAACGTCAGTGGGGTTGCAACACGTCTGACTTTCATCCAACTTTTCAGATGCTTGATGGCTGCATTTAATTCAAGTAGAGTCACCCCAACTTCGGTGAGATATCCTTCAAAATGAGATTTTCCCAAATCCATCTGAAGTGCGTTTAAAATATCTGTTTCATGAAGTTTGATGGCCTCTTTCAATTTGATGAGCGCATCTTTCCTGAATGCGTAAGATTTGGTTGCTTCTGTCTGATAAAATGTTCTTTGTTTCAAAACAAGTTCTTGATAGTTCATACATACACCTCTTTGATTTCTATGATATCACGACTCCTTCATTTCATGAAGAAAGATGATACCTTGTCACATGATTTGCCATCAATGACAATTATATCAAACTTCATGTATATTATATTTGACATCATGTATATTTTGTTATACAATAGAATCATCAAAACAAAGAGAGGTAATATCACATGGCTTACAAAGAAAAACAAGCACTCATCACAATCTTGATTTACATCATTGGCATTGGCTCCTATTTGGGGTATATCCTGACCAGAGATCCTCTACAATATCAGGATGGCAAGTTTTGGGCGAGCACCATGCTCATTTTCATCGGTATTCTGATTGTTATGACCATCGTCATCTTGATTGCATTCAATATAGCTTATGAAGTGGTTTATGCAGTTAAAAAGGAACCTGGAAAGGTTGACGATGTCGTCGATGAAATGGAAAAACTGATCAACTTGAAATCTGTTCGTAATGGCGGTATCGTTTCGTCAGTTGCGATTTTGTTCGCTCCTGTCTTGGTATTGTTTGATGTATCCTTAATCTGGGTACTGAATGTCGTCTACATCGGATTCTTTGTAGCAGCAATCTTTGAGGAATGCTCAAAACTCTTCTTCTATAGACGAGGTATTCATAATGGCTAAGTATGAGATCCAAAATCAAATTCGTCGCTTACGTTTTGATCATCAAGAAATGACCCAACAAGAACTCGCCAACCGGACAGGTGTATCAAGACAAACCATCGTTGCCATCGAAAATGGGAAATATTCACCAACACTAGAACTTGCCTTTGCCATCGCAAGAATCTTCAATGTGACACTTGATCAAGTCTTCACCTCCGTAGAAAAGGAAAAATAACATGAAAGCTGTCACTTATGATCGTTATGGTTCATTTGAAGAACTCAAAATCAGTACGATTGAAAAACCGATACCCAAAGATGATGAAGTTCTGATTTCCATCAAGGCAAACTCCATCAACAAAGCTAATCTCTTGTTACTACAAGGTAAACCTGCCATGATCAGATTATTTTATGGACTCAAGGGACCTAAAAACAAAACACCTATTGGAGATTTCTCGGGTGTGATCGAATCTGTTGGAAAGACTGTTACTTCGTTCAAGCCTGGTGATGAAGTCTTCGCAGAATCTTCATCTTCAGGTGTGTTTTGTGAATATGCGGTCTTGAAAGCAAAAAAGGTTGTACTCAAACCCAAGACTTTGTCTCACGAAGCTTCTGCTGCAATCCCTCTTGCGGGTCAGACCGCACTCCAAGCCTTAAGAGATGCCGGAAAACTGAAATCTGGTCAATCTATTTTGATTTATGGAGCTTCCGGTGGTGTTGGTACTTACACCATCCAGATTGCGAAAGCGATGGGAGCTCATGTGACTGCAGTTTGTAGTCAAAGAAGCCACAATCAAGCATATCAATCCAAGGCTGATGTCATTCTAGATTACAACAAAAAAGATGACTTGGATCGCTTAGGTCAATATGATCTGATTCTTGGTATCAACGGCTATCATCCACTCCGTTTTTATCAAAAACACCTCAACAGAGGCGGCATTTATGTCTGTATCGGTGGTGATGGTAGACAAATCGCACAAGCGATGCTTCAAGGACCTATTCGTGGTCTGTTCACAGGTTTGACATTCAAGAGTTTGGTTGCAAAAAATAATCCACAAGACACCGAAATATTGGCCAATATGGCAGATCAAGGGCAATTACACCCAATCATTGATTCCGTATTCCCTTTGGAACATGTTCAAAAGGCCTATCAGCATTATGCATCAGGTAAGGCATTAGGTAAAGTCATCATCAGTAATACTCCATAAGACGTCCTCTACATCTAGCATAAACATTAAGCAAGTCATATTCATTTTATGGCATGTGCCTACTTGAACACAACCAGTAAAAAAATGCTCATAGACAAATGTCTACGAGCATTTTGTTGTTTTACATAACGGGTTGTGTCTAAAGTATACCGAGTTCATCTGCAATTTCTAGGAAGATGTCATCAATCGGATAGTATTCAACGTTTAATTTCTTAAACATGTCAAATGTCATCTGATCCAGTTTTTCAAACATGTCAACCGGGATGACCTCTTTGTTTTCCAGACGTCTGACGACATCAAGTTCGAATTCAACCAATTTATCCATGTCACCTTGTTCGAAATTTTCAATCGTGAGTAACTCATTTTGAAAATCAATGGTCGATAGCAACAAATTCACTTCTCTACTTCTAGACTCTAACTCTTCAAGATCCTTATAGGGTTTCTTGAGGAGTTTTGCTATTTCTTCGATTTGATCCACCAAATAATAGAATCCGGTTTCGAATATCTGATCTTCTTCATCGGTGTAATTGGTATCGTCGATCAAACGATCATACAAATGATCTGTGACATCGATGACATGCTTAAAACGAATGATCAAATCGGAATCGCGATCGACCAGTTCTTTAAGCAGCTGATGATGCTCGATTTTCCAATTGGCATACTCGTGATAAAGCTTTTCATCACGCATCAAAATCACCTCAATTACGCTTTGTTGACGGAACCAAACATTTCAAGTTTGTCTTTAATAACTTTCTTCATCGCTTCATAACCTGGTTGAAACAGTTTTCTTGGGTCAAAACCCTTAGAATCTAAATCTTTTCCAGCTTCAATGTACTTTCTGGTTGCATCCGCGAAAGCCAGTTGAAGTTCAGTATTGACGTTGATTTTAGCAACACCCATCGAAATGGCTTTTTGAACCATGTGTGCTGGAATGCCTGTACCACCATGAAGCACAAGTGGAACACCACCGGTCACTGAGGATACGGTTTCTAGGACATCAAATCTCAATCCTGGCCAGTTGGCTGGATATTTACCATGAATGTTACCGATACCTGCTGCAAACATGTCAACGCCGGTTGCTGCAATGGCTGCACATTCTTTAGGATCTGCAACTTCGCCCATACCGATGACACCATCTTCTTCGCCACCAATCGAACCAACTTCAGCTTCGACTGAAACGCCTTTTGCATGACATGCTGCGACGATTTCAATGGTCTTTGCTAGGTTTTCTTCAAATGGATAGTGAGAACCATCAAACATGATGGATGTAAAGCCTGCATTCAGTGCCTTGTATGCACCTTCATAAGTACCATGATCCAAATGAACTGCGACAGGAACGGTCATGTTGTAGAACGCATAAAGTTCTCTAACCATTGCCATAACGGTCTTATAACCGCCCATGTACTTCGCTGCACCTTCTGATACGCCAAGAATGACGGGTGACTTCAATTCTTCCACAGTGGTCAAAACTGCCTTGATCCACTCTAAGTTATTGATGTTGATCTGCGCGACGCCATAACCTTCCTTGCGTGCTTTAAGTAACATCTCTTTTGCTGATACGACTGCCATTTATAATGCCTCCTTGAATGAAATTCAAATCTATTATATTACAAAGCTACTTCAATAGCAATGAAACGATGCGTGTAACCGTTCACAACTCTAGTCTTTTTTTTCGAGTTTGACGATGGATTCGATGAAACCTTTGAAGAGTGGGTGTGGTCTGAGCGGTCTCGATAGAAATTCCGGATGGAACTGAACTGCGACAAACCATGGGTGATCCGATAATTCAATCATTTCAACCAGCTGATACTGGCTGTTGAATCCGGAGATGACCATTTTGGATTCTTCAAAATGTTCTAAATACTGATTGTTGAATTCATAACGATGACGATGACGTTCCTGAATCAGTTTGGACTGATAAGCATCATAGGCACGAGTACCTTCCTTAATCTCACAATCGTAAAGACCAAGTCTTAATGTACCTCCCATATCTTCATCGGATAACCTGCCTCTTTGCAAGGAAATGACGGGGTGTGGTGTATCAGGATCAATTTCTGTGGAGCTTGCGCCTGGTAGGTTTAATACGTTTTGAGCATATTCGATGACAGCAAGCTGCATACCATAACAGAGTCCTAGGAAGGGAATCTGTTTGGTTCTGGCATAAGTGATCGCTGCAAGTTTGCCTTCTGTTGCACGTTTCCCAAATCCACCGGGAACTAAAATGCCATCGACATCATGGAGATACAAATCTGCATTTTCATGATCGACATCTTCCGCGTTGATCCACTTGATGATGATCTTCCGGTTATGGAAGTATCCGGCATGTTTGAGGGATTCGGATACGGAAAGATAGGCGTCATGGAGTTGTACATACTTACCCACCAAACCGATGGTGATTTCTTGATTCAGGTGTTTGATTCGGTAAACCAGATCAATCCAAGGAGTGACATCGGCTTCTGGTTTTTCATATCCGAAATGCTTCAATATCTTATCGTCAATCTTTTGTTTGTGGAGGTTGACAATCACTTCATACAAGACGTCAACATCGACAGATTC
This sequence comes from Acholeplasmataceae bacterium UBA6190, assembly GCA_002422045.1. Classification (GTDB taxonomy): domain Bacteria; phylum Bacillota_I; class Bacilli_A; order Acholeplasmatales; family Acholeplasmataceae; genus Peloplasma. The sequence continues at coordinate 12,622 of DITG01000069.1, read as the reverse complement.
AAAGACTGCATCCGAGTCAACATCGCAGAACAAAGCGATTTTTTCCTTATGTTCCTGTGAGATTGGCATCTCACTTCTGAGCATAATGATATCGGGATGGATGCCCATGCTCATGAGTTCCTTCACGGAATGTTGTGTCGGTTTGGTCTTGATTTCATTGGCTGCCTTAAGGTAAGGGACGAGCGTATTATGGATATATAAGGTATTTTGGAAACCGAAGTCTCGTCTGGCCTGGCGAATGGCTTCTAAGAAGGGTAAACTCTCGATATCACCGACAGTGCCTCCAATTTCCGTGATGACAACATCAGGATTGGTGTGTCTTGCAACGTCAACGAGTTTCTTTTTGATCTGGTCTGTGATGTGGGGAATCACTTGAACGGTCGCGCCAAGGTAGTCGCCTCTCCGTTCTCTTTTCAAGACTGTCTGGTAGATTTTACCTGTGGTGATGGAGGAATGTCTGTTTAAATTTTCGTCGATGAATCGTTCATAGTGCCCTAAGTCCAAATCGGTTTCAGCACCATCTTGGGTGACAAAAACTTCCCCGTGTTGGTAAGGGCTCATCGTGCCTGGATCCACGTTGATGTATGGATCGAATTTCTGCATGAAGACTTTGAGTCCCCTGCTTTTGAGTAGTTGTCCGATGGCAGAAGCTGTGATCCCTTTGCCGAGACTTGATACGACCCCACCCGTGACGAAAATATACTTGGCCATGTGTTTTTTCCTCCTGATTTTTTAAAATAAAAGAGTCCCCTATGTCTAGGAGACTCTATGGTGTGCCCTTATCTATTATATCAAAAGAAGTTGGAAAGACAACCACCTTTTGTGAATTTAATCATTCCTTAAAGTGTCTTCACATAAAAGGATTCTTGGTTCAGTGATTCCAAGACAAATCCCATGCGCTTCAAATAAGATTCATGTTTTTCGGTACCCGGTTTAGAAATCAAACGCTTGTAACCGAGATTTGTAAAATATAGTTTCTGGTCACGATAGAGAAATTGACCCATTTTAAAATCACGATAGGTTGGCGTGACATAATCAATGAGGATCTCGAGTGTTTCAGAGTCTTTTGTTTTTGCGACAACAACACCTGCGGGTACAGTGTTCCTGAGTATGAACAGTTTCATATAAGTCGTATCATCTAAATTCTCATCGAGCCACATGAATTGTTTGATGTCTGACTGATAACTTTCAATAAAGTGATTGAAATAAGATACATCACTAGTTGGAAGGAGTGTGAAATAATCTTTTTTCGTATACATCTGAAACAAAAAATAGATATTGATTAAAACAATACCCAAGTTCATGAAACCGACAGGCAGTGCTCCGACCAAGAAACCGTACACTGCAAATGCCAAAGAACCTGCTAAATTGATCCATCTCAGTCTTTTCACTGAACTCATCAATAGCGAAACCAATACAATCAGCGATGCTGCATAACCTAACCATTCCACAAAATCAATCATCATTAACTTCCTTTCTTTGGATGAAAAAAGGGCATATTGTTGGAATACACCCTTAAGAGATCCGTTTCAATCGACTTATTCGTCGTACATATCCTCGTAATCGTCCATGATTTCGTTGTAGTCATCTTCATCGTATTCATCATCAAATTCGATTTCTGGATCGTCAACATCTTCTTCATCGGTGGACTTGATCGGCAGATCAATGTCGATATAGGCCTTTTCTTCTTTGATTTCTTCGTCGACTTCTTCAACTTCTTCATCATCAACTTCGACTTCAACTTCTTCTTCGTCTTCAAGCACGAATTCGGTGAAATCTAAATCTTCTTCGACGTCTTCTTCAACTTCTTCTGCATGAACAAAAGCAAATCCGTCTTTGTCCCACAGTTCAAGATTTCTTTCCTTCAAATCCCATTGATCATCACCACAGTAAACAAACTTTGCGCTTGTTGTAATATCCATATAGAGCTGTGTCAGTCTGTCAATGTCATCAAGTGAAATGTTCTTGATTTCAGCAACGCTTTGGATGATCTGTTGAATCGTCAGTGGTTTGGAACTTTCTTTCAAAAGAACTTCTGTCACTTCCAGCATTGCCAATGATTTCAATTTATCGTTCATTTCTGCCTCCTAAAACCGTATATATTGTATACTAATCATTTTGTTTTTGCAAGGGTTAACCATTCAATTGCGTAGCAAGAACGACGATTGCAAGGATGACAGCAATCACGATGAAGAGTTTGAGCATCTTCTTGACAAAACTCAAGGTGCCAAGCACCAAGATAATGCCAACGAAGATAATGCCAAGTATTTTGATCCACTCAGGCAGTGGAGCAACGAACTGGTCATAGAGTCCAAGCAATGTCTCATCGATTTTCAAAGTGTCGATCAGAAACTGGTTGAACCGATCAAACAAATTACCAAGCAAATTGTCAAACAGTCCTTGAATAAAGTTCCACATGAACATATCCTCCTAATACTTGAGTCGGTTTTCAACCGCTTTGCTCAATGTCAATTCATCTGCGTACTTCAAATCCGCACCTACGGGCAGACCATACGCCAATCTTGTCACTTTCAACTCAGGCAGATCGAAGAGTTGCTTGAGATACTTCGCAGTCATCTCACCTTCAACGGTTCCACTGGTTGCAATGATCATTTCTTTAAAATTTTTAAGTCTTGCAGAAAGACTGTCGATGGATAGATCAGCATCAGTCTTCCCTCTTGAAAAATCAATCAGACCACCTAAGACATGATACATACCGTGATATGTTTTCATGCGTTCCATGACAAACACATCTTTAGGATCAGCAACCACCATGAGGATGTCGTGATCTCTTTGGGTATCTGAACAGATGTCGCATAGATCGTGATCTGTGATCATATGGCAGATCGGACATGGTTTGATTTCGTGTTTGACTCTGGCCAAATGATCGGAAAAACTTTGAATATCTGCTTCCTCCATTTGAGAAATCAGATGAAGCGCAAGCCGTTCAGCTGTTTTCTCACCGATGCCTGGAAGTTTTTGAAAATCTTCGATGATTTTCTTCAAAATCGAGGGGTACATTAGAATCCGAACCCGCCCATGCCACCTGAGAATTGTCCCATGGTTGCTTCTTGCTCTTTGTCAATTTGTTTGAGTGCGTCATTGACAGCAAGCAATATGGAATCTTGAAGCATTTCAACTTCTGTTAAGAGTTCTGGATTGATTTGAACATCAATCACTTGTCTGGTACCTTGCATGACGACCGTCACACCCGATGATTTGCCAAAGAATTCTTTACGTTCAAGCGCTTCTTGGGCTTCCATCATTTGTTTTTGAATTTTCTTGAGTTTGTTTAACATGTTTGGATTCATGAGATTACTCCTTTATGGTCACTTTATTGCCGAAATACTCTTTCGCAAGCGAAATGATTTCGGGTTCTTTCGAATCTTCGATGCGATCTTCATGATAGAGTTTGAGATCATGCGCTGGTAGTTTAGGTTTCTTGGTTCCTTTTTTCCATTGATCAAGGTAAACTTCTTTAAGGATGAGCCAGTCCGATTTCTGGATGGCGACATAATCTTCAATGAGTTGCGTCTTGTTGTTGAAAAGTTCTAGGACTAATTTTTTAGCTTCTGGATCCATGATCTGTCTGCATAAAGATAAATCATCGTAGACAAGCAGCATTCGATCGGATACAGCTTCTAATTCACCTTGGGACAACAGATAGGCAACCATCTTCAAATGCGGTTTGGGATAGTTTTTGAGATGTTCCCAACCTGCAAGCATCTTCGTTTTTTTATCTTTATCTGAATGATTCAAGATGGATTCGACATCTTTGACAGTGACAAGCGGTTTTCTACCGGTTTCTTCTTTGATGGTTCTGGGTGCAGATTTGAAGTTTTCCTTCAGTTCTTGTACCTGATTTTTCAAATCCATCAGTAGTGCATCATAATCGATTGACTTCAGTGTCGGATGTTCCATCATCTTGATGAGACCGAGTTCGACATAGGCACGTTTCTGATGTGTCCATTTCATATCTTGTTGGAGCTGATTGAGCACTTCCAGATAGAAATAGATTCTGTCAAAAGAGAAGACACTGAGCAATTCACTGTATTTGGGATGTTCTACCTTGGTTGATTTTTCAAGCAGGATATCTCTTAATGCCAAGATCAGATCATTCACGATTCTTGAGATTTCCTTGCCTTCAGCGAGCAAATCTCTCAACGTGACCATCGCTGCACTGATTTCTTTGTTTGAAATGGATAAGAGCAGTTTGGTCAATGCTTTCTTGGACACTGATCCTGAGACTTGATGCACATCATCTTCAGTGATCATATCACTCGCATAAGAAATCGCTTGGTCAAGCAAACTGATGGCATCTCTTAATCCGCCTTCGGCATTTTCTGCGACGGCATAGATTGCCTCTTTGGAAATCTTGATATTTTCTTTTTCAGCAATGATGTTCAGGCGCTCAACGATATCATGGGTTTCGATGTTCTTAAAATCAAAACGCTGACATCTGGAAAGAATCGTTGCGGGTATTTTTTGAACTTCTGTGGTTGCCAGTACGAAGATGACATGTTTCGGCGGTTCTTCAAGCGTCTTTAAGAGTGCGTTGAATGCACCTGGTGTGAGCATATGCACTTCATCGATGATATAGACTTTGAATTTGCCGACTGAGGGCATGTATTTGACTTTATCTCTTAAGTCTCTGATTTCATCGACACCATTATTGGATGCGGCGTCAATTTCAATCACATCAGGGATATCACCTTTATCGATGCCTTTACAGATGGCACACTCATTACAGGGATCACTATTGGGTTGATGCTCACAGTTGACCGCTTTGGCGAAGATTTTAGCAATCGATGTCTTACCGGTGCCCCTAGGTCCTGAGAAGAGATAGGCATGGGCGATCTTGTCATGAAGCAGTGCATTTTGAAGTGTCTTGATGATCACTTTTTGACCAGAAACTTCTTCAAATGATTTGGGTCGGTATGCGCGATAAAGTGCTACATAAGCCATGTGATTGCCCTCCTTTTCTTTCTTTATTTATTATAGCATAGATGCATGATAACGCATGCATTTTATCGTGTTATTTACCCAAGCAGAATTTGGAGAATAATTCAGAAAGCAAATCTCCCGGATTGTTTTCTCCGAGGATATCGCCAAGCGATTCCCAGGCTTGAGTCAAATCGATGGCATAGACATCAACTGGCATGTCCAAATCGATGGAGCGTAAGACGTTTTCAAGTGATGATTTGGCTTCATGCACTTTTTGAATTTGTCTGGCATTCGATAAATAATTAAAATCTCTATTGCTGATATCTTCTAAAGATAGGAGTTTCAAGATTGCATGTTCTAATTCTTTGAGCCCGTGTTTGGTCAGTGTTGAAATCCGGATGACTTCCTCCATCTGTAGTGCTTTGGGCAGATCTGATTTATTCAAGATGATGATACGCTTTTTGTCTTTCGTGGCATCGAGCAATACCTTGTCTTCTTTCGATAGATCTTTACTTTGATCTAAGACAAGTAACACAAGTTCCGCTTCAGAAAGTGCCTTCATGGAGCGATCAACACCAATTTTCTCGACGTAATCTTCAGTTTCTCTGATCCCTGCTGTATCAATCAATTTCAAGGTCAGACCGCTGATGTTGATGTATGCTTCGATGGTATCTCTGGTGGTTCCTGCAATCTCTGTGACAATCGCTTTTTCTTCATTCAAGAGTGCGTTTAAAAGACTACTTTTTCCCACATTCGGTTTACCGATGATGACGGTCTTGACACCATCTCTGATGATTTGATTCTTATGGGATTCCTTTAGGATGATATCGATATCTTGGATCAGATCGAGTGTCTTCGGCAAGATGATTTCCTTGCTCATGACCATGGCATCATCATACTCTGGATAATCGATATTGACTTCAATTTGAGCAATGATTGTGAGTAATTTACTTCTTAAGTTTCTGATCAGTTTGGATGTCTCTTTTTGGATTCCAAGGTTAGCAATCTTTAGTGCTGCCTCGCTTTTGGCATGGATCAGATCCATGATGGACTCCGCTTGAACCAAATCGATTCTGCCATTCAAAAAAGCACGCTTAGAAAATTCACCGGGTTCTGCAAGTCTGATATCCAGTTGTAAAATCCGTTCTAATACTTTCTGTGTGATGAGCAGTCCGCCATGCGTCGAAACTTCAACCGTATCTTCTGCTGTGAATGTTTTTGGGGCTTTCATGACCGCAACCATCACTTCATCGAGATATGAACCGTTCGTATTCAAAACATGGCCATAATGAAGCGTATGGCTATTGACCTTGTTTAAGTTCTTTCCCTTAAAGATGGTATTGAATTTTGAAATGGCTTCGTTTCCGGTGATTCTGATCACGGAAATCCCTGCGGTTCCAAACGGTGTTGAAATGGCAGCGATGGTATCAAAGGTCATATTATTCCTCGCGAGGTTGTATCTTTTTATCGACTTTCGGTTTGAGCGGATTGAATCCTCTGTGGATATCGCGAGAAAGAATGAAGATCACGACAAACACACCCAGAATCGATCCAACGATGATATAGCCACTGCCCAGTATCAATCCGATCATGGCAGTGAACCAGATGGTTGCTGCTGTGGTGATACCTTTGACAACATGGGATTGATCTTTGATGATGACACCTGCACCAACAAAACCAATACCGGTAATGACTTGAGCGATGACACGTTGTCCTTCGGGGTCAATCAGAACACCAGTGGACTGTAGAAAAATCTGGTGTTCAAACATCAGACGTTGCATGATGGCGATGCCTGCGCTGCCCATCGCAACCAAAATGTGCGATGAAATGCCTGCTGCCTTACCGACATTCTGACGTTCGAGTCCGACAAAGAGTGCCACAAGAAAGGTGATGAATAGCGGCAAGATGACTTTGATGAGTAGCGCTTCAAGTGTTAAATTGAGATCTAAGATCATTGTTTTTCCTCCTTAGTTTCCTTGTTGCTGGTTTCTTTGTTTTCAGTTTTTTGGTGCATTTCTTGGAAGATCTGGTTGAAGTCAACTTTGACATCACCTTTTTGATATCCCAAGATGGCCTCAAGATTGATATTCATGGTTGCATTGAAGATGTTGTTATCAATGCTTGGATTGATTTTTTTGAGTTGTTCGATCAATTCTTTGATCTCTCTGCGTTTCGACGATGTCTTTTCAGCAACCACTGTGCATCCGCAATTCATGGCTTGAATACCACTATGTTTCATAAAGCGGATGATATCTTTTTCTTTGACAAACATCAAGGGGCGAATCAGTTCGATATCTTCGAAATTGTCAGCCTTGATTTTGGGAACCATGGTTTTGAATGATCCATTATAAAACATGTTCAGCATGGTGGTTTCAATGAAGTCATCGAAATGGTGAGCGAGTGCAAGTTTATTGCAGCCGAGTTCTTTGGCTGCGTTGTATAAAAATCCTCTTCTCATCCGAGCACACATGTAGCATGGATTGTCTTTTGCAATCTTGCCAACCGTTTCAAACACTTTGGAGTCTCTGATGACCAGTGGTATGTTCAAATAGTTGCAGTTTGAAACCAACAACTCCCGGTTGACTGCTCTAAATCCAGGATCCATCGATAAGAAAACAACCTCAAAAGGAAACTTATTCGCTTTTTTGAGTGCCTGGAATAACTTAGCAAGTAATAAACTGTCTTTACCTCCAGATATCCCAACAGCAATCCTGTCACCCTCTTCAACGAGGTTGTACATATTGATGGCTTGCACAAAAGGTTTGAAGATATCGCGTCGATAGGTCTTGGTCAAACTGACTTCAATGGCCTCTAGGGGCAATTTGGGTGTCTCAACCAAAATGGTTTCACAGGACTTCATGTCAAACCTCGAGATACTTTTCTATCACTTCTTCGACATCCGCGATAAACTTCGGCAAATCATCCCAAGAATTGAGTCTAGCGCCTGAAGCTTTCGCATGTCCGCCACCTTCATACTTGTTGGCAAGTTTATCGATGGTGGGTCCATTGGATCTTAAGCGAATTCTGATTTCATTTGGATATTCGATGAAAAGTGCCCAGACCGGAAAACCTTCGATACCACCAATCAAGCCTACCACGGAGGCTGCTTGTTCATCGGTGACATTGTATTTTTGGATGATATCTCTGGTCATTTTCAAATAGACAAATCCTTTGGCTGTGACAAAATTGCTATAAACATAGCCTTTGAGTGAAATCATATCGAGCGTTTCAATCGAGAGCTTGCTGTCGATATATTCGACATCGACACCTTTTCTGATCAGCATGCCTGCCATTTGGTGGGTTAACTCCGATACGCCTCTGAATCTGAATCTACCCGTATCGGTGACAATGCCCGTATACATGGCGATAGCACCCGCTTGGGAGATGTTGAGTTCATCTTTAAATGTGTCATAAAAGTGAGCAATCATCTGTGCACAGGATGGGAATGAAGTATCCACCCAGCGGTAGTCACCGTAATCATCGACAGGAATATGATGATCGATTTTGATGACTTCCTTGCCTAAGACGTATCTGGGATCGCTGATCCGGTCTTGAACAGCTGTATCCACGACAATCGAAAGCGCACCTTGATACGTCGTGTCTTCGATCACATCCATCTGACCGACAAAATCAACAAATCCACTACGTTCTCCGACAACATACACTTTCTTATGTGGAAACGACGTTTGAATCACGTCTTTCAAACCAAATTGTGATCCATAACAGTCACCATCCGGTCTTTTATGACCATGAATGATGATGGTGTCATAGGCTTTGATTTTTTCAAGTATTTTTTGCATTGTTTTTTGCCCTTTCGTCTAAATCTTTCAAAATGAGTTCGACCTCATTCCAATCTTTTAGGCTTGCACCGCATGCCTGATTGTGTCCGCCACCGCCATATTTCTTTGCAATATCGACAATCGTGATCCCTCTGGCTCTGAATTCTCCGACAATAAGATTATTTTCAACATCTTCAGTGAAGTTCGCCCAAATGGGAACTTCTTTGATTCCAGCCATCTGATTGACCATACCCCTTGATATTGCTTGAAATTCAAGTCCTGATTTTGCAATCAACTCCGCATTGTTTTTCCGATAAGCGACATTGTTTTCTGTCAGTTCGAAGGATGCGAACAGATTTTTAGTTTGTCTTTTTGCGAGAGGTTCTGTGTAGATGTAATCATAGAAATCTTGGTATGAGGGATTGAATTTTGTAATATAGGATGCCAGTTCAAATGTTTTGCTGGCGTTATTGAGGTATAAGAATCTTCCTGTATCTGTCACCATGCCACCATAAAGATACGTTGCTGTTTCAGGATGAATCTTGAAGTTGAATTCTTTGACAAAATCAATGATCATTTCTGATGCAGATGCATAGGTTGGATCCTTATAAAACACGGAAACATTTTGGATATCCGTATCATTTTGATGATGATCAATGATGACGATTTCTGATGCAAGTTTGTATCTGTCATCAGAAACCAGTCGTTCAACCGAAACATCTGTGATGATCGCAAGTGCACCTTGATATGCATTATCGGGAATAGTATCCATCTTGGCCAGATAAACCATGTCGTTGGAATCGCCAACGACATAAATGTTTTTTGAAGGATAATTGTCCCGGATGGCTAAATAGAGTCCGTATTGGCTGCCAATGGCATCCATATCAGGTCTCAAATGTCTGTGAATGATGATGGTTTGATAGGATTCGATGAGATCAAATATTCGTTTTTTAATGGGCATCGCTTGATTCCTTTCATGTTGTGATTATAACAGTATATCATAAACCGAACAAAAAAGCGATTAGGAATCGCTGTTTTTGTACTTGTGTTGTTCTTTGATCAAATGCTCGGATGGTTTGGTTTTTCCTAAATACTTTCTTCTTAAGAAGAAAACAATGTAGATCGATAATGCAAGGACCACAACATAGACAGCCACCGAGATCCACATGATGTGGATGTAGTTACCAAGATCGTGACTGATTGCAGGATAGACATTATCCTCAGATAATTCGGTAAAGGGTAATTTCCCTTCTTGGGCATAATACGCTTCAATCTGATCTTCGAGGATATAATCAAATTGGCCAAGATCGATGGTGTCTGACAGTAAGGTTGCCCCTTCTGGATCGGTTAAGATCAATTCATCGTAATTCTGTTCAAGGAGTTGACTGGATGCGATGCCAAATACGGTTTGTTCCTGGTTGAGACCCACTCTTAAATTGAGTGATCGAAACGGATACAAGACGATATCCAGTCGCTCCATGCCTGTCTTTAAAGTAATCAGATAATTGCCATGCATCGGTACACTACTTCTGAGCATAATATACGTGAATGATGTGACGGTGATACTGTCATCTTGTTCAACGACTTCTGCAACTTCATAAAATGACAGGGTGTAGGTTGAATTCTCTATGACATAGATTGCACCACGTTGATGATAATCTCTGGATGCTCCATAAAAGAATACGTCATCACCCGCAACAAGTGCAGCGTTTCCTTCATGTTCAAAATAGCGGCTTGCCATCGCACCTTGTGCATAGTCGATTGCAAACCAGAATGTGAATGTCGCAAGCATTGCGAAAACGACTCTGCCTAAGATTCTCATGAACTGTGAATGCCCAGATTGTTTGCTCTAGCATAAGCTTCGGCGTCTTGGAACCAGCGGTATAGATATCTGTTTTGATAGACTAACTTCGTATTGGTGGATAAATAGTTGTATGAGAATCCATTTCGGATCAAATCAAGATTGAGCAGTGAACCATTGACCCAGATGTATCCAAGGAATCTGCCATATGTTTCAGTAGATCCTAGGAATGGATCACTTTGAATATAGATGACGGCTCCTGGCTGATTGAGAATGGAGACTGTATAGGCTTTAGCTTCAGGTCCCCATGGATCAGCAACAGGGAATGTTTCTGGTGTATCAACGCCAAGGAATCTCACACTGTTGGATGCATCGAAAGCGCCTGATGGAGCAAATCTCGCCGTATCACCATCAGCAATCGAGGTGACGGTTGTCAGTACCATACCACTGGCTGTAGCAGAGCCCCATGTGTTGTTTAAATAAGACAAGTCAATTTGAATCGATGTTGGTTTTGCATATGGGTGAGAACCTAGGGGTGCTACAAAGGAAGGTACATATGCATCCCATTGACTGAGGATGAATGCTCTGGATCCGACAGTCACCGCTTCGCTTCTGATGAACATTTCATTCCACATCACAAAGACGAGATTACCCAAATCATAGACTGTATCAATATAGGTATTGTTCTTGTATCTCAGTTGAACGACATCATTACCATCAAAGGTCAGGAGTGAACTTTGTTGATCTGCAGCAGCTAACACGGCTTCAGATGAACCTCTGAAAGCAACCACATAAGTATCTCCTGGGGAAAGCATTCCAGCCAGTTGAATCTTGTGTGTTAAGGTGTATGCACCATTCATGAAGAGTGCCAGATGATAGTCATCCAAGTTGATGGCTGAAGTGGTAGGATTATAGATTTCAATCGCTCGGTTATTGCCAACACCTGAAAGATATTTGGAAATGAAGAGTCCTACGGTATCGTCAGTGAATGAATTCTTATAAAGATAGATAGTGATTGTTCCGACCTCTATAGCAGGATCCCCTGCTTCGAAATCTTTATATCCAGCAAACATATCTTCTTCGAATTCATCATTTTCAATGTATTCAAACACATAGTTATAGATAAAGTCATACTCGAGAGCAGCAATCACTTCACTTTTAAGCTTATTGGTTAGTTCAGGAAGTAATGAACCATTCCAAGTGATATAAACAGATAATACGACAGCATTAGGCACTAAATCACCTGCAGCATATCCATGATATCTGCTGAAATCATAATCATTCTTGGTGAAGTTATTCTCATATTTGAAATCATATGGAAAATTCAAGGCATCCAAGATGACCTTTGCTTGTGCTTCTGTCTTTCCTGCTAAATCAGGCAGTATCGTTCCGTTATCAGCAACATACACCGTGATGATGTCACCTGCAGAAACTTTCTTCCCTGATGAAAAACCTATTTCATAACGAATAAAAGTATTGTGTGTTATGGATTGATCTTCTTCAAATTGTATATCCGCTTCCAGATTCAATGTTTCAAAGATGGTTTGAATCTCTTCAGGATTTTTACCTGTCAAATCTGGTAGTAATAAATCTTGTGTACATGCAGATAATAGGATCAATAAAAACAAGACGATGGGAAATAACGCTTTTCTCATGGTTTGTTCTCCTTTCGATATTGGCAAATACTATTATAACATAAAGCACATACATAGTATGTATAAATAGAAAAAAGGGCTTGCCGAAGCAAACCCTTT